>JBBRKU010000221.1:0-4721 GCA_038231735.1 Actinomycetales bacterium
CACCGCCTTCGTCAAGCACTTCCCGGGCCACCTGCAGCGATCGGCCAGAGCCGGCGCCGGCCCGCTCCACGGGGATCTGATTGGCACCGCGGAGGGCCGGCCCAAAAAATGGGGTCTTGAACAGCCCGGCCTTGGCCAGGAAGTGCGGCATGATGTCCTGGTTGTAGAGCATGTGGCCCACCACCACGGGGTCGATTTCCGTGCAGTGGTTGGGGCAGACGATGAAGCCCTTGTCTCGGGGCAGCTTATCCAGCCCCAGCCACTCCTTGCCCATCATGATGTTGGCAAGCGGGCGCAGGGAATTGGCCAGTATCGCGAAAGACCGGCGGGTTCGCTTGGATATGGTCATCGGCGGCGGCCCTAGACCTTGGTCTTGCGGCTGTCGCTTATATCAAAATCCGCGCCCAGGCCCGCCAGTTTGTCGGTAAAGCGCTCGTAGCCGCGGTTGATGATGTCGATTCCGGTGACCCGTGAGGTTCCGGTGGCGGCCAGCGCGGCAATCAGGTGGCTGAAGCCTCCGCGCAGGTCCGGCACGTCGATGTCCGTGCCCTTGAGCTGCATGGGTCCGGAGATGACGGCCGAGTGCAGGAAGTTGCGCTGGCCGAAGCGGCAGGGGATGCTGCCCAGGCACTCACGGTGGACCTGGATGTTGGCGCCCATCCGCACCAGGGCATCGGTGAAACCGAAGCGGTTTTCGTAGACGGTCTCGTGCACTATGGAGACCCCCTCGGCCTGCGTCAGCGCCACTACCAGGGGCTGCTGCCAGTCGGTCATGAAGCCGGGGTGCACGTCCGTCTCCAGCACCAGCGGATTCAGCTTGCCGCCCGGGTGGTAGAAGCGGATGCCGTCGTCGTTGATGTCCATGCCGCCGCCCACCTTGCGGTAGGTGTTCAGGAAGGTCATCATATCCCGCTGCGAGGCACCCTCGACGTAGATGTCCCCGCGCGTGACCAGCGCGGCGGAGGCCCAGGATGCCGACTCGTTACGGTCCGGGAGGGCCCGGTGTACGTAACCGCCCAGCTCTTTGACGCCCTCGATCCGGATGGTGCGGTCCGTCTGGACGTTGATGATGGCGCCCATCTTCTGCAGCACGGCGATCAGGTCCACAATTTCCGGCTCGGTGGCCGCACCGGTGAGCACCGTGATGCCCTCCGCGCGGGTGGCGGCCAGCAGGACCTGCTCGGTGGCACCTACGCTGGGGTACGGCAAGGAAATCTTGGTCCCGGTCAGGCCGTGTGGGGCGGAGATGTGGATTCCGCCGGGCCGCTTTTCGACGACGGCGCCGAATTGGCGTAGCACGTTCAGGTGGTAGTCGATGGGCCGGTCGCCGATCTTGCAGCCGCCCAGATCCGGGATGAATGCCTCGCCGATCGAATGGATCAGCGGGCCGCAGAACAGGATGGGGATGCGTGAATCCCCGGCGTGGGCATCAATCGCGGTGCTGGAGGCGGTCTTGGCACCTTTCGGGTCCAGGGTCAGGTCCCCTGTGGCCTGATCCTTGACCACCGTGACGCCGTGCAGCTTCAGCAGCGAGGTGACGACCTCAACGTCCTTGATCTCCGGAACGTTGCGCAACACGGACGGCTCATTGCCCAGCAATGCCGCAACCATGGCCTTGGGAACCAGGTTCTTGGCCCCCCTGACCTGAACCCTCCCAGCTAGTGGCACTCCGCCGCGGATCGTCAGAACACTGCTCATAAAAAACCCAATTCCTAGTTCTTGGCTGTTCCCCGGGGACTGCGGAGGCCTCAGCTAAGCATAGTTTCTCCCGTTACCAGACTGAAATACAGCGCAGGGGGGCGTGCCCGTTTCCCACACCCTGGCCACCTGTGCCGTCGTCGTACCGTCGACCGTCGCCAGCCGGCCCGCCGCCGTCCGCCCCCCCTCCGTCGTCGGCCCTGCTGCACATCCGGACAGACGCCGTGGACGAATCCGCCGCACCTGTCCGCAACACCGGCAAGTCACCAGCCATGTGTCCACATCCGCGGCGAACCCCGTGGCAGGGCTTCCCGATCAGTGCCAGTCTGCCTCCATGAACACCTTCATACCGCCGGATTGGATCACTCCGGCCGACGAACCTGATGACGAGAACTACGCGCGCAAACTGTCGCGGCGTACCAAGCGCAGGGAACTGATCCGCGTGCGCCGTGGTCTCTATCTGCCCATCGCCGCATGGAACGGACTGCAGCCGTGGGAGCGGTTCGCCATCCGTATTGACGCCGTTCACCGCACTGCGCACTCGGAGCCGGTCTTCTGCCAACGCTCCGCGGCCCAGCTGTTGGGTATACCCGTGATCGACATTCCTGCCTTTGTCGACACCCTGGTGGGCCAGGATGGCGGCGGACGGTCCAGCGCTGACGTGCGCCGGCACAGGGCAGATTTGTCCAAGGTCCACACCATACGGGTCGGGGGCCTCATCGCCACATCCAAGCTCCAGACCGTCCGAGACCTGGCCGTGGCGTTGCCGTTTCCCGATGCCGTTGCAGCCATGGACCGTGCACTGTCTCGGCTTCCGTTGCGCGGGGAGCGGAATGGTAAGGCGCTGCTCAAGAAGCAGGTTGAGATATCCATGTCCCTGTTGCCTTATATGAGCCAGCAGCGACGCGTCCAGCGGGTACTCGATTTTGCGGACAGACTCTCCGGTTCACCGGGTGAATCCATGAGCCGGGCGCACATGATGCGGCTCGGATTCCCGCTGCCGGAGCTCCAGCATGAAGTCCGGGACTCGGCCGGCAGGATCGGTATACACGGATTTCTACTGGAAGGACCTTGGACTGATCGGTGAGTTTGACGGGTGGGTGAAGTATTCCCGCGGCGACTACCTGGACGGCGAGCTCCCGTCCGAGGCTCTCCGCAAGGAGAAGGTGCGCGGGGACAGAACCCGAGCAACTGGCCTCGGCGTCGTGCGTTGGATGTGGGATGCGGTGATCAATCCCGGTCTTCTGCGGCAAAAACTCATTCAGGCAGGCCTAAAACCCCTCTAAGCCAAGGGCTCTGCTGGTGCATGACGCAGTTCCGGACGGGTGCCCCGGATCAATCCAAGGCATCCGTCCGGAGAGGCGTCAATTCTTGGGAAGAGCGGCGCCGAGCCTACGTGCGGACCGGCAGGGTGGTGGGTTTGAATCCCGGACGGGTGGCTTCGTAAGCGGTGATGTCCTCTTCATGGCGCAGCGTGAGGCCGATGTCGTCCAGGCCTTCCAGCAGGCGCCAGCGCGTGTAGTCGTCAATCTCGAACGGCGCCACCACGGTGCCGCAGTGCACCATCTTGGACGCCAGGTCCACCGTCACTTCGGTGCCCGGAGCGTTCTCCAGCACTTTCCAGATCAGCTCGATGTCGTCCTGGGCAACTTCGGCCGCCAACAAACCCTGCTTGCCGGAGTTTCCGCGGAAGATATCCGCGAACCGGGAGGAGAGAACGGCCTTGAAGCCGTAGTCCTTCAGCGCCCAGACGGCGTGCTCGCGTGAGGATCCGGTACCGAAGTCGGCGCCCGCCACCAGCACCGAGCCGCGATTGAAGGGCTCCTGGTTGAGGATGAAATCCGGGTTCTTGCGCCAGCTGGAGAACAGTGCGTCCTCGAAACCGGTGCGGGTGATGCGTTTGAGGTAGACAGCGGGGATGATCTGGTCCGTGTCCACATCGCTTTGGCGCAGCGGAACGCCGATGCCGGTATGCGTGGTGAAGGCTTCCATGGTGGTCTCCTAGCTGACTTTGGTCTGGACGGACATGGTCTCGACGGACTGGGTCTGGACGGACATGGTCTCGACGGACTGGGTCTCGGCGTGCTTGGTCTCGACAGGCTCGACCAGCGGGTGCCCGACCAACGGGGCCAGGTCGGAGGGCGAGCTGAGCGTCCCGCGCACCGCCGTGGCGGCCGCGACGACGGGCGAAACCAGGTGGGTCCGTCCGCCCTTACCCTGGCGTCCCTCGAAGTTGCGGTTGGACGTGGAGGCGCAACGCTCCCCCGGCGCCAGCTGGTCGGGGTTCATGCCAAGGCACATGGAGCAGCCGGCAAATCGCCATTCCGCACCGAAGTCCTTGAACACCTGATCCAGACCCTCCGCCTCCGCCTCCAGCCGGACCCGGGCGGAGCCCGGCACCACCAGCATGCGGATGTCCGGGTCCTTGGACCGACCGCGGAGGATGTCAGCCGCGGCGCGCAGGTCCTCGATCCGGGAATTGGTGCACGAGCCCAGGAACACCGTGTCCACACGGATGTCCTTCATCGCTGTACCGGCGGCCAGACCCATGTACTGCAGGGCCCGCTGGGCACCGGCCTTGGCGTTCTCGTCGCCGAAGTCCTCCGGATCCGGGACCCGGCCGCTGAGCGAAACGCCCTGTCCGGGGTTCGTTCCCCAGGTGACGAACGGCTCCAACGTGTCAGCGTCCAGGTCCACCTCCGCGTCGAAGGTGGCGCCGTCGTCGGTCCTTAGCGTCTCCCAATACTCGACGGCGGCATCCCAGTCCGCACCCTCGGGAGCGTGCGGGCGGCCCTTGAGGAAGTCGAAAGTGGTCCGGTCCGGGGCGATCATGCCGGCGCGGGCACCCGCTTCGATCGACATGTTGCAGATGGTCATCCGCGCTTCCATTGACAGCGCCCGGATGGCGGAGCCGCGGTATTCCAGCACATAGCCCTGGCCGCCGCCGGTGCCGATCTTCGCGATCACCGCCAGGATGATGTCCTTGGAGCTGACCCCGGGGCGCAGCGCGCCCTCAACGTTGA
>JBBRKU010000222.1:0-4719 GCA_038231735.1 Actinomycetales bacterium
CACCAAGATCCAGACCCAGCTGATCGCACTCGCCGCAGCGAAAACACGGGCACTGGAAGCATCATCCACGCGAGCACAAACAGATGAGGCAAGCAAGACACTTTCGCGTGCATCTTGACATGAGTCGTTTCGGGCACGGCCCGTCAGGCTTCGGACGGGCGGAGTGGTTTGCCGAGAAAACGAGCGTGGCCCATCAGACTTCCTCCTGATACCGATTGTGCGATTAGAGGGTTGCCCGGGGGCTAATAAGGGAAACTAATAATCTGATCGGCGTGCTCAAGGCGTAACTACTCACCTGCTTTTAGCCTGTGATGGCGGGCATCCAGGGGATACCGGCCTGGAGCATGCTCATTGCGGCGTGGGCGGGCTGGCCTTGCTTGCGTGCGGTGGAGAGGTGGGAACGTAACCGGACGAATGTTTCGGCGCCGGCCATGGTGCGCAGGCAACCGGCGGTCTTCATCCGGATTTTCAGCGGACGGATGTCCTGTTCGCTGCCGTTATTGGTGGCGGGGACGCTCAGATCCGCGGCGAAACGGAGCACCTCATCACAGTGGGTATCCAACCGGTCCAACAGGTTCACGTGTTTAGGCCCTCGCCGTCTCCCACGCTGACCTGGGCCGTGGTAAGGATTGGCTGCCCACCCTGTCTCGATGAGTTCGCTATACCGGCGCCGATACGTTGCCAGCAGTGCCGGCGCGAATTCGTCCGCACCGATCTCTCGGGTCCGGACGGTGGTGCGGTTGATTTCCAACGGCAGTCTGTCCAGCTTCGCGGCCCAGTGCTCCTGGCCGGGGCCTCGGCGGTGGCAACCAGTTCGCGGCCCAGGTGGGCTTCGCACACCGCATGGAGAACATAGAAGTTCCAGTACGGGGCCAAGAAATCGGTGACCAGAACAGTCTCCGGGGACAGGGCCGGCAAGACACCGGCTTCCTTCATCGCCTCGATCCCGGGCCTGGTGTAGACGGTATGCGGGCAGGGGTATGTGGGATAGCAACGAGTTCATTGACCAGCGCCGGCGTGGTGATATACCAGCTTCGCGGCCACTCTTCGGCGGCGGCCATGCCCAGACCGATGAGCAGATGTGTTTTCCCGGTCCCGGAATTACCCAACGGCACCAGGTGTTTCCCGGCGTCGATCCGCACCCGTCGCCCTGGTGCGTCAGTGTCGCCCGCGGCAGGTCCGGATCTGCAACGTCCCGGTCTCCGAGGCGTTTGCTGCACGGGAACTTCGCCGCCTTGATCCGCGCGGGCACGGGCCGGGCCCGGTTATCGCGTTCCCCGCATTCATAGGTTAGCGCTCCGGCCAGGTAGGGCAGGTGGCTGAGGCGTTGGCGTGCGGCTTCGGAGGCCATGGACGGCGACAGTCCCGCCCGTCGCGTTTGTTGTCAGCGGAGCCGGCTTTGCGGGCGTGGGGTGGATGGATGCTAAACGCCTCTGTCAGTTGACGCGCAGCGCAGTTCCGCGGCCGGCCTGGCGCCGTGGGCGCGAAGCCATTGGACCAGGTCGGCAGCACCGTTGCGCCGCGCCGCGTCCAGGGGTGTCAGGTCTTCCCACGCCGGTATCCAGTTCAGGTCGGCTCCCTGGTCGTAGAGGAAAACCGCGGCAACGAATCGCCCGTCATTGCAGGCATGCCAGAAGCCGGCGTTGAGCTCTTCGGGTGAAGGTGGTGCCCCGTCGGGGAAGCATTCGAGGATGCGGGACCGCAATCCCTTGGCTGCGGCCTGCCAAAGCGTCGTGCGGGCACCGCGGTCGACGAGGTGCCGGGCCGCCTGCCACTGCCCGAAGCCGACGGCGTCTGCCAGTGGTGTGCCTCCTTCGAAAACAGCCCCCGGGGCTTCAATGTCCGCGCCGGCGTCGAGCAGTGCGTCTAGCGCTTCGACGTCGTTGGTGCTCGCGGCCCAGTGCAGCGGTGTTTCGGCGCAGGGACCGGTGCACGGGGCGCTCACCTCTGCCCCGGCTGCGGCGAGTATGGCGACCGTCTCGGCGCTGTAGGGGTAGTGGCCGGGCCCGTCGGTGGCCATATGCAGCGGTGTCCGTGACACTCCCCGCGGGTCCTTTGCACAATATCTGGTGGCGGCCATGGCCGGGTTCTCACCCAACAGCCGTTTCACCGTCAGCGGGTCACTGGTGTGGATCGCGTGGACCATGGCCTCCGCGGGCGGACCCGCAACATCAATCATCGTCATAACCCTTACCTTCTGCCTGCAGTGCACCTTGAGCCCGAGATTTGCCGAGGCTCTCACGGTGTGGCCATGTGGCCGTGTGCCCCCGTCGGCCACGCCGGGCCATCAGAATCCGAAGGATGTCTGCCCGTCGTCGGAACCGCCGTACCGGTCCCCGACACGGGCCGGCCGGTTGTCCGGCGGCCCTTTTCCCGCGACCGCAGGTACATCAGCGTCAGGCAACTCCGGCCGGAGCGCCATGAAGAGAGCCGGGGGAGGAAATACCGCGCACGTGGCGACGATAAAATTGTCCCCGGCTCACGCACTAACGCTCACATCCGGTCCCGACTGAGCGGCGCTGGCCACGTTTCTCGCGGAAGCAAGCGCGTGCCGATCCATGAATTACGTCGACGATGTGGAGCGTGAAGCGGATCAGGCAGTAAGCCCATTCTACGCTTTCGCCGCGGTACCGATCCTGGCTGCTACGCTTCGATCCTGGGTTTTGTCGGCGTGTCCCTGTGCGGCCATGGCCCGACTAAATTCCCGGCCCGTATCGGAGAGTTCCGGCCGCCCGTGCGCCTGGCGCCGGCGAGGAGCAAGGGCAATCGGCCTGACCTGGCATACGTGCCCGTGTCGGACGAGCCGGCTACGCTCATCCGGGCTCCGCACCCTTTCGGTGCTGGGGCTACGAGGCCATCCACCAAACTGCACGCCCGGGGATGATGCCATCGGTGGGGTGGTGGCCGTAGTTGGTGCCGGAGCTCAACCGCGGGGCGGATGGGCAACCGGTCCCGGTCCGTTTGAACCATGCGGCGTTGCCCCGCCCCGTTGGATCCGCCGCTTCCCTCCGCGAAACGGGCGTGCGCGGTTGAGAATGATGGTGTGAGGTCGTATCTGTCAGGCTTGCCAAATTCCGTCTTCCGAAAAAGTTATTCCAAAACACTAGCGCCGGAGGCGCTTGGACTGTTACGCTCGTCACACGCCAAGGCGGGCACTCGGGGCAGAGGGTCGCTATCTACCAGGCGGACCTGCAAATCAATCACAGTTGCAGCAGTCTGGTCTGCGGAGTCATCCGGCATCTGGACCGCCCTCGCGGCGGCGAGAGACTGCTGCCCTACCTGGGAGCCTCACCGTGAAAACCCATAATAAAAACAAAGAAGAGAAATTCCTCTCACACGCCGTCAACCGGACCACCTACTAGGGACGGCGGAACCAGAAATGGCACTTCTGAATCGGACCGGCCAGGACGAAATGACCACCGTCAGCACCGGACAACCAGCGCCCAAGCGCGGGCTCGCGCTCTCGTTCGACCGATACTTTGAAATCAGTGCGCGCGGATCGAGCGTGTTCCGCGAATTCCGCGGCGGTTTGGCCACGTTCTTCGCGATGGCCTACATCGTGGTGCTCAACCCGCTGATCCTCAGCAGCCCTGATGGCTCCGGCCACACACTGGGCATCCCCCAGGTCGCCGCGGTCACCGCCGTCGTCGCCGGAGTGACTACGATCGTGATGGGCGCCTGGGCGAAGTACCCCTTCGCGTTGGCGGCCGGACTCGGGGTGAACGCCTTTGTCTCGGCCACCATCGCTACCACCAAGGACCTGACCTGGCCAGAGGTGATGGGACTGGTACTGATCGCCGGTATCGTCATGTTCGTGCTGGTCCTTTCCGGACTCCGGGAGGCCGTGATGAGGGCAGTCCCGGCCGGGCTGAAGACCGCCATCGTGGTCGGCATCGGCCTCTTCATCGCCATTATCGGCCTGGTGAATGCCGGTTTTGTCCGCCGTATCCCGGACGCCGCGCACACCACCGTGCCGCTTCAGCTGGGCCAGGACGGCAAGCTGTTGGGCTGGCCGACCCTCGTGTTCGTTTTCGGGCTGATCCTCACCATCATCCTGGTGGTGCGCAAGGTCAAGGGCGGTATCCTAATCGGCATCGTGGCCTCCACACTCTTCGCCATGGGCCTGCAACTGCTGACCAACACCCCGTCCAGCCTGAAGGACCCCTCCGGCTGGTCGCTCATGATCCCGGCCGTCCCCTCGCAGATCTTCTCCTTCCCGGATATGTCCCTGATTGGGAAGGTGAACATCTTCGGCGCCTTTGCCCACCTGGGTATCATGTCCGCGCTGCTGCTGACCTTCACCATCCTGCTCAGCGTGTTCTTCGATGCGATGGGCACCATGACCGGCCTGGCCAGCGAGGCGGGCCTGGTGGACGAGAACAACAACATGAAGAACGCCAACCGGGTGCTCCTGGTCGATGCCGCAGGCTCCATTGCGGGCGGCTTCGGTTCCGTCTCCGCCAATGAGATCTTCGTCGAGTCGGCCGCGGGCATCGCGGAAGGGGCCCGCACCGGCCTGGCCAGCGTGTTCACCGGCGGGCTGTTCCTGCTGGCAGCCTTCTTCTCCCCGCTCGTTGCCATCGTGCCATTCGAGGCGGTGGCTCCTGCACTGGTGATCGTCGGGTTCATGATGGCCTCGCAGATCCGCAGGGTCGATTGGTCCGATTTCGGTATCGCGATCCCTGCCTTCCTGACCTTCATCCTGATGCCGTTCACCTA
>JBBRKU010000223.1:0-4716 GCA_038231735.1 Actinomycetales bacterium
GGCAGGAGCGTCAAGCATGTGCTGGCCGCCGGCATCGGGTTTGTGCCGGAGGACCGGCAGACGGATGGACTCGTCGGGCCTTTCTCGATTGCCGAGAACATGATCCTGGACCTGTACGACCGGGCTCCGTTTGCCAAGGGTCTGGGCATGAAGCTGGCCGTCATCGAGCAGAACGCGAAGAGCAAGGTCGAGGAATTCGACGTCCGTACGCCCTCCGTCACCGCCGCCGTTGGGACCCTTTCCGGCGGCAACCAGCAAAAGGTGGTGCTGGCGCGGGAGCTGTCCAGGCCGCTGCGCTTGCTGATCGCCTCCCAGCCCACCCGCGGGCTTGACGTGGGCTCCATCGAGTTTGTGCACAAGCGGATCATCGCGGAGCGCGACCAGGGGACGGCCGTGATGATTGTTTCCACCGAACTCGATGAGGTGGCGGCGCTGGCCGACCGGATTGCGGTGCTTTACCGCGGCAGGCTCGTGGGGATTGTCCCCGCGGACACCTCGCGCGGCGTCCTGGGACTGATGATGGCCGGCATCCCGGCCGACGAAAGCACAGCCACTGCAGCCGCGGGCGCGGCGGCAGCCGGCACCGAAGGAGACACCCATGTCTGAGCCCGAGACCCCGCTGGCGGCTGTCGCGGCGGACGTCATCCTGGAAACGGCGGGCGGCCACATGGCACCCCCGCCCGTCCCTCCGGCGCACCCGAGAGGGCAGGTGCCACACGGCGAAGCCGATTCCGTGCTGCGCCAGATCTTCACCGGCAACGCGATGGTGTCCGTTCTTTCGGTGCTCCTTGCCATTGTGCTCGGCGGCATCCTGATGGCGGTGACCAATCCCAAGGTCGCGGCGACCGCGGGTTACTTTTTCGCCCGCCCGGCGGATCTGCTGGTCGAGGTCTTCCGGCCCTACGTGGCCCTGGTCCAGGGCTCCATCTTCAACTGGGCCGGCGTTGACTTTGCTGCCAAGATGTATCCCATTACGGAAACCCTGACGGTTTCCACGCCGCTGATCTGCGCCGGTCTGGGCGTCGCACTGGCTTTCCGCGCCGGCCTGTTCAATATCGGCGCCCAGGGCCAGATCATCTTCGGCGCGCTGTTCGGCGCCTATGTGGGCTTCGCCTGGCACCTGCCCGTGGTCCTGCACCTGCTGGTGGTGATCATTGCCGGATTTGTGGGCGGGGCCATCTGGGGTGGCGTCGTCGGCCTGCTGAAAGCCAAGACGGGTGCCCATGAGGTGATTGTCACCATCATGCTCAACTACATTGCCAGCTTCCTGCTGCTCTTCCTGCTCACCACGCCGGCCTTCCAGCGGAAGGGCTCAACCAACCCGATTTCGCCCTTCCTGGACCAGAATGCCCTGTTCCCGGAGCTGCTGGGGCCGCAGTTCCGCCTGCACGCCGGATTCATCGCCGCGATTCTGGCCACCGGCTTTGTCTGGTGGCTGCTGAACCGTTCCACGATCGGCTTTGAGTTCCGCGCCGTCGGGGCCAACCCGAGTGCCGCCCGGACGGCGGGCATCAACGTCTCGCGCAGCACCATCCTGGTGATGGCCATCGCCGGGGCGCTGTCCGGCCTGGCCGGCATCGCCCAGGTCTCCGGAACCGAGAAATACCTCTCCGGCGGAGTGGCAGCTTCCATCGGCTTCGACGCGATCACCGTTGCGTTGCTGGGACGTTCGACGCCGTGGGGGACTTTCTTTGCCGGCCTGCTCTTTGGCGCCTTCCGCGCCGGAGGTGTGGCCATGCAGACGCAGACCCAGACCCCCATCGATATAGTCCTGGTCATCCAGTCTCTGATCGTGCTGTTTATCGCCGCGCCGCCCATGGTGCGGGCCATTTTCGGACTCAACCCCCGCAAGAAGAAACCGAAGAAGAATGAGGCGGCCGGCAGTGCCGGAAGTGCCGGCGGCACGGACGGCGGCCTCAAGAGCGGAGCGGTGGCAGCATCATGAATCCCGAACCACAAGGGCCCAGCGGGCGCAGCCCCAAGAGGCAGAGCGGCACGGCGCAGACCGGCACCGCTACGGCGGTGAAGGAGGAGCTCACCGGCACCACGCCCCGCTCCGCCAAACCGGGCTCCGCCGCGCTGGTCAGCTGGAAGGCCGGGATCGGGCTGGGCCTGCTGGCGCTGCTCGCGACATACCTGTTCGGGTTCCTGGCCTACGACAAGACGGCGGGATTCCGGATCGCCGAGGCGCAGAATCCCGACGCTTCCACGGTCGCGGCGTGGGTGACGCTGGTGGTGGCGCTGATTGCCGCTGCCGGGCTGGCCTACCTGTGGTACAGCCGCCGTCGGCAGGGCGGCAGCGTCCAGCGCTGGATCCCGGCGGCGACCGTTGCCGCCGTCGTCGTCCTGGGGCTGGCCGCGCTGGGAGCGGCCCGGGTGCAAAAGATCACCGTCCCCTCGCTGGCCCTGGGCTGGACCTGTTCCGCGATTCTGCTGGCGCTGGCCGCGTATTCGATCTACCTCACCGTCGCGTCGCACAAGACGCCGGGTTGGGTGGGTGGCGTTTTCGCGGTGACGTTCCTGGTCGGATTCCTGATCTGGATCGTCGCCGGCGGCAGGGATACGGAACCGTCGATTTCGCTGGCCGGGCTGATTGCAGGCTCCGTGACCCTGTCGGTGCCGCTGGTTTTCGGCTCCCTCTCCGGGGTGCTCTGCGAACGCGTGGGCGTGGTCAACATTGCCATTGAAGGCCAGCTGCTGCTGGGTGCGTTCTCCGCCGCCGTGGTGGCCACCATCACCGGAAACGTCTACATCGGCCTTATCTCCGCGGCCGTTGCGGGAGCGCTGGTCTCCCTGGTGCTGGCCGTGGTGGGCATCAAGTACCTGGTCAACCAGATCATCGTCGGCGTCGTGCTGAACGTGCTGATCAGCGGCTTCACCAGCTTCCTGTTCTCCACCCTGCTCACCGCCAACCCGGACCAGCTGAACAAGCCGGGCCGGCTGCCCCCGGTGGACATTCCGTTCCTGGCCGACATCCCGATCATCGGACCGATCCTGTTCCACCAGTCGCTGGTCGGTTACCTGATGTACATTGCGGTCATTGTGGTCTACGTCGGACTGTTCCACACCAAATGGGGCCTGCGCGTGCGTGCGGTGGGCGAGCATCCGCAGGCCGCGGACACGGTGGGCATCAATGTGAACCGGACCCGTTTCATCAACGTGCTGATCGGCGGCGCCGTTGCCGGCATTGGCGGCTCGTTCTTTACGCTCGTCTCGGTGGATGCCTTCAGCAAGGACATGTCCGGCGGGCGCGGCTACATTGCGCTGGCAGCGCTGATCTTTGGCCGCTGGAACCCGATCGGGGCCTTCCTGGCTTCGCTGCTTTTCGGTTTCGCGGACAATCTGCAGAGCATCATCACCATCATCGGCTCGCCGGTGCCCAGCCAGTTCATGGCGATGCTTCCGTACGCCCTGACCGTGATTGCGGTGGCCGGGCTGGTGGGCCGTTCGCGGCCGCCGGCCGCGGACGGCATACCGTACGTCAAGGGCTGAGCCGTGGGTTCGCAACAAGCGTCGGGTGGGCCGCACCCGGCCGCCCCGCACGCAGCCGCCCCGGACCATGCAGCCCCTCACACAGCCGCCCCGCACCCGGCCGGGATCGACTGGGACGTCCTGGCCGCGGCGGCGCAGGAGGCCATGGGCCGTGCCTACGCCCCGTATTCGAAGTTCCCGGTGGGCGCCGCGGCGTTGACGGAGGACGGCCGCATCGTCACCGGCTGCAACGTGGAAAACGCCAGCTACGGCCTCACCTTGTGCGCCGAATGCACGATGGTGGGCAATCTGCAGCTAACCGGCGGCGGCCGGTTGGCGGCCTTCTACTGCGTGGATGCGGACGGCAAGGTGCTGATGCCCTGCGGACGCTGCCGGCAGCTGCTCTACGAGTTCCGGGCTCCGGGCATGCTGCTAATGACCACCCAAGGAATCAGGACCATGGCCCAGGTCCTCCCCGACGCCTTCGGGCCCCAAAACCTGGAACCCCATGACCTGGAACCCCGACCACTGCAACCCCGCCCCCTGGAGGAAGCCCCATGACTGATTCAATGCTCGGCCGGGCTCCGGCCGCTGAACTCTTCGATGCGGTGGACATCATCCGCACCAAGCGGGACCGCGGCACGCTCAGCCTGGACCAGATCAACTGGACCATCGACGCCTACACCCGCGGCGCCATCGCCGACGAGCAGATGGCGGCGCTGAACATGGCAATCCTGCTCAATGGGATGGGCCGGCAGGAGATCTCGCAGTGGACCGCGGCCATGATCGCCTCCGGGGAACAGATGGACTTCTCCTCGCTGCGCCGTGCCAACGGCGAGCGCAAACCCACCAGTGACAAGCACTCCACCGGCGGAGTGGGGGACAAGATCACCCTCCCGCTGGCGCCGCTGGTGGCCGTCTTCGGCGTGGCCGTCCCGCAGCTCTCCGGCCGCGGGCTGGGCCACACCGGCGGCACTTTGGACAAGCTCGAGTCCATCCCCGGCTGGCGTGCCTCGCTGAGCAATGAGGAGATGATGCGCCAGCTGGCAGAGGTAGGCGCGGTCATCTGCGCGGCCGGCGCCGGACTGGCCCCGGCGGACAAGAAGCTCTACGCCCTGCGGGATGTGACCGGCACCGTGGAGGCCATCCCGCTGATCGCCTCCTCGATCATGAGCAAGAAGATCGCCGAGGGCACCGGATCCTTGGTGCTGGACGTGAAGGTCGGTTCCGGGGCGTTCATGAAGA
>JBBRKU010000224.1:0-4703 GCA_038231735.1 Actinomycetales bacterium
AGCGGGACACCGTGCTCAGCACCGTCGCCGGTGTCAACGCCGGCCAGGTGCCGCTGGTGGTGGGTGCCTGCGAGCAGACCACCAACCGGGTCATCGAAGAGGCCAGGCGCGTCGTCTCCCTCGGGGCCGATGCCCTGGTGGTCACCTCGCTGTACTACGCCATCAGCAACGCGCAGGAACACGGCACCCATTTCCGCAGCATCCACGCCGCGGTTGACGCGCCGGTCTTCGCCTACGACGTTCCGGTCCGCACGCACTTCAAGCTGCCCACCGAACTGCTGGTGGAGCTGGGCTCGGAGGGCGTCATTGCCGGCGTCAAGGACTCCTCCGGCGACGACGTGTCCTTCCGCCAGCTGCTGCTGGCCGCCAGGGACATCCCCAACTTCGACATTTTCACCGGCCACGAGGTGGTTGTTGACGGCGCATTGCTGGGCGGCGCCCAGGGTGTGGTTCCGGGTCTGGGGAACGTGGACCCGCGCGGCTACCGCAACCTGTACGACGCAGCGGTTGCCGGCGACTGGGCCAAGGCCGCCGCCGAGCAGGATCGCCTGGCGGACGTCTTCAACATCGTCTACGCGCCCAAGCCGGGCCGGCTCTCCGGCAACGCCGCGGGCCTGGGCGCGTTCAAGACCGCCCTGCAGCTGATGGGTGTCATCAGTTCCAACGCGATGAGCGCGCCGATGCTGGCGCTGGACGAGGAAGAGACCACGGCGATCAAGGTCATCCTGGAACGCAACGGCCTGCTCTAACTGTTCCACCCCAGGCCGGGAGGTTGGCTGGCATTTTCCGGTGGCTGCGCTCGTTCCTCGCGCAACAACGCCACCTACTAAATGCCGGCCAGCCTCCCGCGTGATCGAACCATCCACCACTGAGGAATCTGAATGAGGTATGTGATCGGGGTGGACCTCGGAGGCACTAAGACTGCCGCTGGAGTCGTCGATGCCGCCGGACAGGTCCTGTTCCAGGAGGAGATCCCGACGCTGAACCGCGACGGCGGTGCGGCCATCCTGGACGCTACGGCGGGCCTGATTGCACGTCTGCGGCAACGTGCCGCTGCCGACGGCCGAGAGGTCACCGCCGTCGGCATGGGCTCCGCCGGGGTCATCGACGCCGACAGCGGCACCGTCATTTCCGCCACGGACGCCATCCTCGGCTGGGCCGAAACGGGCATTCGGGACGGACTTGGCCAGCGGACTGGGCTGCCGGTCAGCGTCGTCAATGACGTGCATGCGCACGCCCTCGGCGAGGCCTGGCTGGGCGCCGCGGCCGGCGCCGCGACCACGCTGATGATCGCCTTTGGCACCGGCGTCGGCGGCAGCTTCGTCGTCGGCGGGAAACCTCTGCTGGGCCACCACTTTGTGGGCGGTCATGTGGGCCACTTCGCCTCGCCGTATGCCTACCACGCGGGCCGGCCTCTTGACTGCTCCTGCGGCGGATCCGGCCATGTCGAAGCGATTGCCTCCGGTCCGGCCATCCACCAGACATTCCTGCGCTTCGGCGGTTCCTCCGAGGTACGGGACACACGCGCCGTGTTCGCGCTGGCGGCGGACGGCGATGACACCGCGCGAAAGGCGGTCGGCGTCGGAGCCGGAGCCGCCGGCCAGGCTGTGGGCGGGCTGATTAACATCCTGGACCCGGAAGTCGTCGTCGTCGCCGGAGGCCTGGCCGATGCCGGAGACATCTGGTGGAAGCCGATGGAACGGGCGCTCCGCAACGAGCTGCTCGGCCCGCTGGCCAAGGCCACGGTGGTCCGGGCTGCCCTGGGCAACACCGCCGCCGTTGTCGGCGCCGCAAGCCTGGCCCTTTCCTGAACCACCACCACTAACCACTATCTACTGACTTCGAGGCGAACCATGACCCTGAAACTGACCAACCTGGAATCCCTCCGCGGCCAGCTGATCGTCTCCGCCCAGGCCTACCCCGGCGAGCCGATGCGGGATCCGCGCACGATGGCCCAGGTGGCCGCCTCGGCCGTGATCGGCGGGGCCGCGGGCATCCGGGTGCAGGGCATTGCGGACATCCAGTTCACCCGCTCCGCCGTTGAAGTCCCGGTGATCGGTCTGTGGAAGGACGGGCACGACGGGGTGTTTATCACCCCGACGCTGCGCCATGCTTTGGCCTGTGCCAACGCTGGCGCCCATATCGTCGCCATCGACGGAACCCGGCGCCCGCGCCCGGACGGACTGGATCTTGCCCAGACCATTGCCGGAATCCGTGCCGGCTCCAATGCCCTGGTGATGGCGGACTGCGGATCCCTGGACGACGCCGCGGCCGCCGTGGACGCGGGCGCGGACCTGATCGGCACTACCCTGGCCGGCTACACGGCCGAACGTCCCAAGACCGACGGACCGGACCTGGAGCTGGTGGGCCGCATCGCCGGAGCCGGGCTGGGCAGACCGCTGATCGCCGAGGGACGGATCCATACCCCGGCGCAGGCCCGCCAGGCCCTCGACGCCGGTGCCTTCGCCGTCGTCGTCGGAACCGCCATCTCCCACCCCGCCTCCATTACCGGATGGTTCAGGGACGCCCTCACCGGCTGAAGCCCATCCACTGAGCACTTCGTGTCCGATTCAGCCCTGCATCGTGCACCAAGTGCTCAGTGGACGTAGGCTCGATTTCATGACGGAGCTGCGGACAGTCGATGTGGTTGTTATTGGGGCCGGCGCCGCCGGTGAAAATGCGGCAGGCCGTGTGGTGCAGGGCGGCCTCACCGCGGTCCTGATCGAGGCCGAGCTGGTGGGCGGGGAGTGCTCCTACTGGGCCTGCATGCCGTCCAAGGCGCTGCTGCGTCCGGGCACCGCGCTGCTGGCCGCGCAGTCCGTGGCGGGTGCGCGCGAGGCCGTCACGCAGATCCTCAATGCCCCCGCCGTGCTCAAGCGCCGGGACCAATTCACCTCCCACTGGCAGGACGATGGCCAGGTCCGCTGGGTTGAGGAGACGGGCATCGAATTGGTGCGCGGGCACGGCTGGATCACCGGCGAGCGCACTGTCCAGGTGGCCGGTAACGACGGCGAAACGTACCTTTTCGAAGCCCGGCACGCCGTGGTGCTGGCCACCGGGTCCGCGCCCAACATTCCGCCGCTGCCCGGGCTGGAGGACATCGAGTACTGGGGCACCCGCGAGGCAACCTCCGCGCAGAGCGTGCCGGAGCGACTGGCCGTGCTGGGCGGAGGCGTGTCTGGCGCCGAACTGGCGCAGGCCTTCGCGCGGCTGGGCTCGGCCGTGACCGTGGTGGCCCGCGGCGATCTGCTTGCCATGTACCCAAAGGAAGCGCGGGAGCTGGTGGTGGCCGGCCTGCGCTCCGATGGCGTGGACCTGCGTCTGCACACCAAGACCCGCAGCGTGGGCATCAATGATGACGGCGATGTGGAACTGGTGTTGGAGGACGGGCAGAGCATTGTCGCGGACCAGCTGCTGGTTTCCACCGGGCGGCATCCCGCGCTGGAAGGGCTGGGACTGGAGAATCTCGGCCTGGAGACGAAGCAGCTGGAAACGGATGCCACCGGCCGGGTCTCCGGGCGCGACTGGCTCTACGCGATCGGGGACGCCGCCGGTAAGGTGCTGCTGACCCACCAGGGTAAATACGAGGCCCGTGCCACCGGCAGCGCGATCGCCGCCCGGGCCGCGGGCAAGCTGGGCGCGAATGCTGCGCCCTGGAGCCCCTACGCGCGCACCGCCGACGACCATGCCGTCCCCAACGTGGTGTTCACCGACCCGGAGATCGCGATGGTTGGCCTCTCCGCCGAGAAGGCGCGCGACGCCGGACTGAATGTCTCCGAGGTCTCCCTCCCCATCTCGGTCGCCGGGTCCTCGCTGTATGCCGACGACTACAAGGGCTGGGCACAGCTGGTCATCGACGAGAACCAGAAGGTGCTGGTGGGCGCAACATTTGCCGGGCCAGATGTGGCGGAACTGCTGCACGGAGCCACCATCGCCATCGTCGGGGAGGTTCCGCTGGACCGCCTCTGGCATGCCGTGCCCTCCTACCCCACCATCAGCGAAGTCTGGCTCCGTCTTCTGGAGAAGTACGGCCTGTAGGAGCCCCCGGCACTTCCCGGTGATCTGCCATGCCCTGAGCAACCAAGCTCTGCGCCCCGGTTATCGACCAAGTGGGCTCTGCGAGCGCGCGGAGATCCGCCCCAATCTCCGAAAACTGACCACTTATCAATCCGACACGCCGGCAGAACTGACGACACGCCGGATTTAGACGGCCGCGTGCGGCCAAAGGTGGTCAGTTCTGGGAGGCGGCAGTGTGCCCGGTGCGCTTAGAAATTGTGCCCTTGGTGGATAAGTAAACCTTATTTGGACTGACCGGTCAGTGTCAGTAAGATGGATTGCGGCAACTCACCTGTTGCCGCGCCACCGCCGGAAGGGATGCATCTTGCTGTCAGCCACGGAGCTCTACGTCAAGGGCCACCACCAGGATCTGCTGCCCGCCACCACCCTGCAGGCCGCCACGAGCACCCTGTTGCTGGTGCAGGCCGACCGCCAGGAGACCCGCACGGCCCTGGCCCTGACCCTGTCGGGCCGGATGAAGCCGACCGCCGGCACCGCCGTCTGGGGCCATGACCCGGATCTTGCACACCTGCGCCGCCACACCGCCCTCCTGGACGCCCCCGGCGTCAGCGAACCGGAGCGGCATCTGAGTGTCAAGGACCTGGTCGCCGAGGACCTGGCGCTCATCCCGCGCAAATTCCGCGACC
>JBBRKU010000225.1:0-4694 GCA_038231735.1 Actinomycetales bacterium
CCGGCACCTGAAGGTGCTGGAAACGGCCGGGCTCATCTCCCGCAGCCGCTCCGCCCAATGGCGGTCCAGCCGGCTGGAAGCGGCCCCGTTCAAGGAGGCCGCCGTCTACATGGAGAAATACCGCCGGTTCTGGGATTCCAGTCTTGACCGGCTCGAGGAACACCTGAAAAGAATCCAGAAGGAGAATCCGAAATGAGCACCGAACCCAACAGCACCGTAACAAATGCAGGCGAAGCCCAGGCCGTACCCGCCCGCCCCGGTGAGAGCGCCGTCGTCGGCGGCGGGAGCACCCTGACCATCACCCGCATTTTCGACGCGCCCCGCGACCTGGTCTTCCGGGCCTGGACGGATCCGGACCAGCTGGCGCAGTGGTGGGGGCCCGAGCACCTGCACGCTCCGCGCGAATCCGTGACCGTCGAGCCGCGGGTGGGCGGCGTCTGGGCGGCCACCATGGTGATGGACGACGGCGGCCAGGAGTTCCCGACGTCGGCCGCCTTCACGCAGATCGACCCGCCGAACGGCTTCGCTCTACATGACGGACCGAACGAGATCTTCCCGTTCGCCTCCGACCTGAGCGTGAGCTTCGAGGAGCTCGACGGCGGAACGAGGATGACGATCGTGCAGAGTTTCCACACCGAGAGCTTCGACTTCGGCGATTCGATCCTGGGCTGGGGCACCTCGTTGGAGAAGCTGCGCCGGGTACTGGCAGGGTAGATTTTCGGCCCTTACCCTTTCTGCAAATCCGTCCTACACTGGCCCTAACCCCATCCGATCACGGCATCCGGCACACCGTTTTTGGCGGTCGCCGGAATGCCGCACTTCTACCGCACCGGAATCTTCTTGCGTAATCCCGGACCGCCCAACAGGAGAGGTCCGCGCCAAATGGAAGGAACACCATGTCGGGAAACAGGGCAGTTGCCTACAAGGGAACCGGGAAGGTCGAGGTCATTGACATCGACTATCCCAGCTTCGAACTCAAGGACGGACCGGGCGTTAACCCAGCCAATGTGGGCCGGAAGGTTCCGCATGGCGTCATTCTGAAGACCGTCGCCACCAACATCTGCGGCTCCGACCAGCATATGGTCCGCGGCCGGACCACCGCGCCGAAGGACCTGGTGCTGGGACACGAGATTACCGGGGAGGTGGTGGAAGTCGGGCCGGGGGTGGAGTTCATCAAGAAGGGTGACATCTGCTCCGTGCCTTTCAATATTTCCTGCGGCCGCTGCCGGAACTGCAAGGAGCGCAAGACCGGCATCTGCCTCAACGTGAACCCGGACCGGCCGGGAAGTGCCTACGGATATGTGGATATGGGCGGCTGGGTGGGCGGTCAGGCCGAGTACGTGCTGGTGCCGTACGCGGACTGGAACCTGCTCAAGTTCCCGGACCGGGACCAGGCGCTGGAGAAAATCATGGACCTGACCATGCTCTCCGACATCTTCCCGACAGGTTTCCATGGCGCCGTGAGCGCCGGCGTCGGGGTCGGTTCCACGGTCTACGTCGCCGGCGCGGGACCGGTGGGGCTCTCCGCGGCAACCAGCGCACTGCTACTCGGCGCGGCGGCCGTCATCGTGGGGGATATGAACGCGGACCGGCTCAAGCAGGCCCGCAGTTTCGGCTGCGAGACGATCGATCTGTCCAAGGGGGATCCGGGCGAGCAGATCGAGCAGATCCTGGGCGTTCCGTTGGTGGACTGCGCCGTGGACGCCGTCGGCTTCGAAGCCAAGGGGCATGGCGCGGGGGCCGCTGAGGCGCCGGCGACGGTGCTGAACTCGCTGATGGACGTCACCGCGGCGGGCGGGCAGCTGGGGATCCCCGGGCTGTACGTCACCGGCGATCCGGGCGGCATCGATGAGGCAGCCCGGAAGGGCTCGTTGTCGCTGAGCCTGGGCACCGGCTGGGCCAAGTCGCTGTCCTTCACCACCGGCCAATGTCCTGTGATGAAGTACAACAGCGGCCTGATGATGGCCATCCTGCACGACCGCGTGAACATCGCCAAGAACGTCAACGCGAAGGCGATCAGCCTGGACGATGCTCCCCGCGGGTATGCCGAGTTCGATGCGGGGGCGGCGACCAAGTATGTGCTGAATCCGAACGGCTACCTGAACTAGTCAGGCGTTGCCGGTGGGGGAGGGCATAAGGCTGCAGGAGGTCACGGGCCCCCGGGGACATTCCCGGCGGCCCGTGGCGTGTGCGCTGAGTGCGATTGCGCGAGGCGGCTAGGATTGGGTTCCCCTGCCGAGAGGAGGTCCGCCGGATGGCAACAGGGATGACCGACGGCGGCAGGCCGGCGGAGACGGAGTCGGCGCTTATCCGGCGGCTGCTGGAGGATCGGATGGAGCGGGCGCGCGCCCAAATTGCCCGCCTGAACACCGAGATCCGCGAAGTGACCTTGGCCCGGCGGGACACGCCCGCCGATGACGAGCACGATCCGGAAGGGTCGACGGTCACGGTGGAGCGGGAGCAGGAAGCCGTTCTCCTGGGCCGCGCGGAGGACCAGCTTTCCGGGCTGGAGGCGGCCTTGGCCCGGCTGGCTGCGGGCACGTATGGGATCTGTGAACGCTGCGGTCAGCCGATCCCGCGCGGAAGGCTGGAGGCGCGGCCGGAAGCCCGTTTTTGTGTGTCCTGCGTGAGCCTGGGCGCGCGCTGAGGCAATCGGGTGCCCGCGGGTTGAGACAGAACAAAACCGTTGACGGAATCATCCGCGCGAGGCCATAATCCTAACTATGTTAGAAATGCCTAACAGAGATAGGAAACGCGAGCGGCGCGAGTCGGCGCGGCGCGAAATTCTTGACGCGGCGTGGGCCTTGGCCCGCGAACAGGGTCTGCCCGGCTTCACGCTGCGGGAGGTGGCCCGCATGGTGGGGATGCAGGCGCCGTCCCTTTACACCCACTTCGATTCCCGCAATGCAATCATTGACGCGATGTTCGGGCAGGCCTGGCAGGAATGCGGCCGGGCCATGGAGGCGCTCACTCCGGAAAAGCCGCTGCCGGCGAGGGACTGGCTACGGCTCGCCGCGCACGGTTACTTCGATTTCTGCGTCAGTGATCCGGTCCGCAACCAGCTGATAAACCAACGCTCGGTTCCGGGATTCGTCCCCACCGCCGAGTCCTATGCCCATGCCGTGGCCGTGCTGGAGAAATTGAGCACCGGACTTGCCGCCTACTCCGTAAACCACGCCGAGGACATCGACCTGTACACCGCGCTCGTTGGTGGACTGGTTGATGCACAGCTGGCCAATGATCCGGGCGGGAACCGCTGGCAGCGGCTGCTGGACCGGGCCGTCGATATGTACGCCGATAATCTGGGTCTATGACCCGTTGAGGAGTCAGCCATGAGCATCACCATCAGTCCTACCGGAACCCGGACAACCCCGTGGAAACCCGCACCGGCCCGGTCGGCGGCCATGCGTCTCGCAGCAGAAGAATACCGCCGGGTCGCAGCTGCCGTCGAGGCGCTGGAACCCGATCATTGGAAGCTGCCCACGGACTGCCCCGACTGGACGGTCCGGGAGCTGGTGGCCCATATCGCCGGCATGGCGGCGATGGTCAGTACGCCCTGGGAGAGCAGCCGGCAGGTCCGGGCTGCGGCCCGCGCGTCGTCGTCGTCCGGGGAGCTGTTCATTGACGCGCTCACCGGTCTCCAGGTCGCCGAACGTTCCTCCGCCGGGCCGCAGGACCTGGCCCGGCAGGTGCGCAGGATTGGCCCCAAAGCCGCCCGCGGGCGCCGGCTGATGCCCGGATTCCTGCGCCGCCGGCAGATGGAACCGGCGCAGGTGGTGGGCGGCCGGGAAGAATGGTGGACCCTCGGCTTCCTGATCGACACCATCCTGACAAGGGACCCGTGGATGCACCGGATTGATCTGGCCCGCGCCACCGGTTCCGTGCTGCAGCTGACCCCCGAGCACGACGGGGCCATCGTGGACGGCGTGGTGCATGAATGGGCGTCCCGGCACGGCAGGCCCTACCGGCTGACCCTCACCGGTCCGGCCGGGGGCACCTGGACCGACGGCGGACGTCCGGAGGGCGGCGCCGGTGCAAGCGGCAGCGCGGGTGCCGGCGACGGCGGCCACCTGAACTTGGACGCCGTCGAGTTTTGCCGGATAGTCTCCGGTCGGGCAGAAGGCCAGGGGCTGCTGGCAGTAAAGGTGCCTTTCTAACCGCACCGAAGCGTGGAAGATCCTCTGGCACAATGGCCAGCATGGGACACGTCGAGAAGGGGTGGGATCTGCGCGTATCGCTGGACGACAGCGAGCCGGAGATCTGGCGGTCGCTGCGCGTGCCGGCGGATATCCCGCTATACCAGCTGCACCGTGTTGTCCAGACCGCCTTCGGCTGGGAAAACCGCCATCTCTACCAGTTCAGCGTCGGCGGCGGTGCCAGCCCGGCGCGGGTCCTGATGGGGGACCGGTTATGCGCCCGGCGCTGGCACGGCAGGGCCACTTCAGTTGCCTGGACGGAGCCCGGCGCGGCCCGCTGGAGGACTCCGGCGGCATCTGGGGTTACCAGCGGATGTGCCAGGTGCTGGCCGATCCGCACCATCCGGACTACGAGGGCCTGGCTGACTGGTACGCCGCGGTGGCGCCCGCGGACCCGCCTTTCGATCCGGAGGTATTCGATCTTGACGCCGTTAACCAACGCCTGGAGCGGCTGAGTCTGGTCCTGTCGAGCCAGGTGGCCACGGCGGAGGAGGTGGC
>JBBRKU010000226.1:0-4692 GCA_038231735.1 Actinomycetales bacterium
GGGCGCCGGGCATATGACGGCCCTCGAAACCGTAGAATTCCGGTCCGCGGTTGCGGCCTACATGCCATTTGCCGACGTGTCCCACCCGGTAGCCGGAGCTCTTCAAAGCACGGGAAAAAATGGGTAGGTCTTCCGGCAGCTCCTCGCGATGCCCGGAGTTCCATTCGTAATTGGACAACAGCCCGTGTTCAAAAGGCTGCAGCCCGGTAAGCAGGCTGGCACGCGCGGGGGTGCAGATGGCCGATGGAGTGTAGGCGCGGTCAAAAACCGTGCCGCGGGCGGCCAACGCGTCCAGCACGGGGGTGTGTCCGCAGGTATTGCCGTAACAGCCCAACGTGTCTACGCGCTGCTGGTCCGTCATCAGGAACAATATGTTCTGCCGCTGCCCCGGCTTTGAGGTCGGAAGGTTCGGGCTCGAGGTCATCTTTTGTTCTAGCCTTTCGGAGCGTCCAAGTAGGTTTGCGCGATATAGAAGGTCTTGGGGTCCACGACGCTGGTCAGCTGCTTGGTGGTGACAAACTGCTCCTCCAGGCCTTTGAGCCACTTGTTGACGGTGCCGTCCTTGGTGCGCGACTCAAGGTCTGCGCTGGTGAACAAGGTTGCGACGTCGGATTGTGCCTTGAGGATTGCGGCGTCCAGCTTCAGGAACGTTGCGGTCACGGCGATGGTCTTATCCGGGTTCTTGAAGCGGTAGTCATTGGCCTGCTTCATCACCGAATCGAAGGATTTTGCCAGTTCCGGCTCCTTCGACGCGCGGCCCTTCTGCGCAACGAATGAGGAGGGGAAGGTTACATCGTCAATGAAGTCCTTATTGCTGGCCAGCTCTTTCAGATCCGGGGACCTCTTCTTGAGCGTGTCGATGAGCGGGTACCAGAGTGCGGCACCGTCAATCTGCTTGGAGGCAAAGGCCGAGACGGCGGTGCTGGGGTCCATCGGAACTATCTGGAAGTCGCTCTTGGTCATGCCTGACTTCTTCAGGGCGAGATTGAGCAGCAATTCTCCGGAGGTGCCCGCTGGTACGCCCAGCTTCTTGCCCTTCAGGTCTGCCAGGCTGTTGATGCCGGGCTGGGCGATAACACGGTCAGCGTTGCTGATGGAGTTAATTGCCCAGATTTCGGCCTTGCCCTGAGCGGGAAGCCACAGGGCGCCGGAGCCGATGTATCCGACGTCGATATTTCCGGTTCCCAGTGCCTGGATGGCCAACGGTCCGTTGGTGAAGGGGACGTACTCGGGCTTGAGGCCGGCTTTTTTCCAATAGCCCTCTTGGTCTGCAACCGCCAGTAGGGAGGCCCCGTTGTAGTCCGCGATATAGCCGACCTTGACGGACTTGAGCTCCTTGGCATTGCCACCGCCGGAGTTGGCTGCGCCGCAGCCGGTGAGCAGGAGGCTGGCTGCTGCTGCGGCCGCGACGATGCGGCCAAAAATGCGGATTTTCATGAAGGGCTTCCTATTCGGTGGACTTGGTTGGTTCAGGATGATCATTCGTCGGCGCCCTTGGCACCGGGCTGGTGGTAGACGGCTTCCCAAACGGCGCCCCGGAGCGCAGAGAATTCGGGGGAGAGCCGCATTTCCTCCGTGCGCGGGTACGGGAGGTCGACGTCAATCACGGTTTGAATGCGACCGGGCCGGGCTGCCATCACAACGACTCGGGAGGCGAGGAACACCGCTTCGTCCACGTCGTGCGTGACAAACATGACTGTGCGCCGCTCCTTCAGCCACGTCTCAAGCAGCTGTTCCTGCATGTGCACCCGTGTCAGCGCATCCAAGGCCCCAAATGGTTCATCCATCAGAAGGATTTCCGGGTTCACAGCGTAGGCGCGTGCAATGGCGCAGCGTTGTTTCATTCCGCCAGAGAGTGTCTTCGGCAGCGAGTCGGCGAACTGGCTAAGTCCCACCAAGTCAAGATAATGGTCCACAATGCTGCACCGCTGCTCCTTGGGGGTCTTCTTCAGCCGTAGGCCAAACTCCACATTCTTGCGTACCGTCAACCAGGGGAACAGCGCATACTGCTGGAAGATGACGCCGCTGCGTGGGCTGGGACCCGTGACCGGGCGCTGGTCCACCAGTACCTCGCCGAAGGTGGGGGCCATCAGGCCTGCGGCAATGTTCAGCAGCGTTGATTTGCCGCAGCCGGAAGGCCCCACGACGGTGACGAACTCACCGTCGTGTATATCCAGGGAAACTCCGTCCACGGCGGTGAAGGTCCCCGTGGCGAGTGGAAACTCCTGCCTGATATCACGGAACCGGATCATCGCAGTTTCGGTGGGCGTACGCATGTTTTCCTTCCCCGCGCTCATCGGCGTTCCTGCCAGCCGGTGAGTTTGGATTCGATGAGGAGCAGGATTCGGTCCATCACCAGACCAAGAATGCCGATCGTGATGAGATCCACGAAAATGGTGGGCAGGTCATAGAAAAGCTGTGCTTGCTGCATGCGGAATCCCAGTCCGCTTGGTGCGGCAATCAGCTCCGCGGCGACAACGGTGGCCCAGGAGGCACCGAGCCCGATCCGCATGCCGACCAGAATGAACGGCGATGACGCGGGTATGACAATCCGGGTGAAGACCACCAGACTGCCTGCCCCGAGGACTCTACCGGCGTTGATCAGCGTCTTTTCCACACCGATCACTCCCTGGAAAGTGGAAATCACGCAGGAGAGGAAAGCCGCGAGGAAGATGACAAAAATTTTGGGGATTTCGCCGATTCCCAGCAGTACGATGGCCAACGGAATGATGGCCAGCGGCGGGATGGTCCGGAAGAACTGGACGTAAGGTTCCACCAGGGCACGGGCAACGGGATACCAGCCCATCAGAAAGCCGACAGGGATGGCCAACGCACTTCCTAATAGAAAACCGGTCAACACGCGGCTCAAGCTCGCGCCCATGTCACTTAGCAGAATGCCGTTGCCAACCATTTCAACGCCCTTGCTCAAAACCTCGGCCGGGCCGGGGAGCCCCTGCACTCCGACGGCGGAGATGGCCCACCAGCCGCCAATGCCAGCGAGGACGGCGGCTGTACTGAGGACAAGGCCGGTGCGCCGGCTGAGTTTGCCTTCCGTTCCGGGGGCTTTCGCCGGCCGTGCCGGCTGCCGATCCGGTGCAGCCTTACGTTTGAGTTCAGGACTCGTGGAGTTTGTGACCATACTCACAAATTAGTCAACGCTGGTACTTATGTCAAGACCGTTGACATAAGTGAATTTGACGATAATCTGGTGACTGGCTTAATGGCACGTGGCGGTGCTCCGGACAGCGTAGGGGAAATGATGCTTACAGAAGAATCGGGCGCAATGCAATCGGTACGCCGCCGCCATGAGCTGCGGGTGCTGCAGGCTTTGCTTGAGCATGGCCCAAAGAGCCGCCGCGAACTTGAGGCCGACACCAAATTGTCCCGTACAACGCTTTCCGCCATCGTCGGTGATTTGCTCCAACGCGGTGTTGTCACCGAACAGGACAAGGAGTCCTACGGGGAGGGCCGAAACGGGCGCCCCACCAAAGTGCTGAAACTGAACCCGCTCGAGGGCGCCGCCGTCGGCATTGAGCTGGGACGTGCACGTATCAGCATCAGCGTGGTGGGCTTCGACGGCTCACCCGTGGTGCAGGAAACGCTGGAAACTCCGGCAGGGCCGTCTCTGTCCGACAAGGTGCAGCTGGCCGCCGGATTGGTGGGGGACATGATGGAAAGGGGTGAATTGCGTCCGCAGGCCATGCTGGGAATCGGTGTCGGTATAGCCACCCGGCATGCGGACCCGCTCTCGCTGGCCGACCAGCGCGATCGTCGCCAGCGGGAACCGGACGGACTGTCGCTTGATCCTTTGCGCTCGATCCTTAGCGTTCCGCTGTTGTGGGACAACAACATCCGGCTGGCAGCGTTGGCGGAGGCCAGCCGCTCCCGCGCACCTTCCGAGGATCTGCTCTATGTCGTGCTTTCTGCCGGCATCAGCTGCGGTGCAGTGATCAAAGGATCGCTTCTGCGTGGCGGTAATGGCATGGCCGGGGAGCTGGGGCATATCAGTGTGGAATTCTCCGGATCCTTGTGCTGGTGCGGTGGCAAGGGGTGCCTGGAACGCTACCTGAATGTGCCCAATGTTTTATCTGAGGCGGTCCTGCGCGGGGGGCATTTTGATTCCATCGCCCAGCTGGCCGCTGCAGGCCGCTCCGGGGATCCGGTTGCCCTGGAAGTCATCGGATGGTGCGCCGAACTGCTGGGCCGCGCGCTGGCCAGCGCGTGCCTGATCCTCGATCCGCGCAGCGTGGTGGTGGCAGGGGAGCTCGCGCAGTTTGGTGATCAATTGCTGGATCCGGTACGCGAAGCGATGCTGGCGCACCGGCTGAATTTAGGTGAGCGCCACTGCACCTTCACCGCAGCACAGTTCCAGGCAACGGCCGGAAGCCACGGAGCAGCACTCATGGCACTTCAGCACTGGGGAATCCCGCCGCGCTGAGGTCTTGGGTGGGTTGACAACCTGCTGTAGGGGAGGAGGACTTCCTCGCAGATGTTGGGATCGCGAATTCCGGTGCCCGGGGCAACAAGGATCTGCAGCCGTGTCCTCGTTGAATTGGGCGAATTCCAGCCATCTTGGGAAGGGCTGCCGTTCGCCGGCACGGATCAGGAAGGGTCGGCCGACAGCCTGCGCCGTAGCTTCATCTGCGGCCTGCGTTGCCCAGGTCGACGCGGCGATACCAGCCGGTGGTTTAC
>JBBRKU010000227.1:0-4688 GCA_038231735.1 Actinomycetales bacterium
AGATCGTCACCGGCAACCAGGGGATGAAGGCATAGGCGACGCCGCCGAAGGCAAGGAACGCCGTCCAGATGTACATGACCACCACGGCCTGTCGCTGCGAATAGCCAAAGTCCAGCAGTTTGTGGTGCACATGCCCGCGGTCGGCGGAGAAGGGAGAGCGTCCGGCAGCCGTCCGGCGGACCACCGCCAGGCTGAGGTCCACCAGCGGCAGTGAGATCACCGCGAGGGGCAGGATGATGGGTATGAACGTCGGGAGCCCGCTGGCCAGGTCGTACAGACCGGAGGTGATCTGTCCGGTCGCCACGATGGACCCCGAGGCCAGGATCAGGCCCAGCAGCATGGCCCCCGAGTCCCCCATGAATATCTTGGCCGGGTAGAAGTTGTGCGGCAGGAACCCGATGCAGATGCCCACCATGATGGCCATCAGCAACGTGGCCAGATCGGAGTAGTTCGGCAGCAGCGCGTTCCGGTGGACCCAATAGGCGGTCACGAAGAACGCCACTCCGCCAATGGCCGCGACGCCGGCCGCCAGGCCATCGAGACCGTCGACGAAATTGATCGCGTTCATAGTCAGCACAATGACAAAAACCGTCAGCACAATCTGCAAAAACACGCTGCTGATGTGGATCGGCCCGAACGGCAGGACGGTCAGGCGCGGACCCCACAGGGCCACCACCAGCCCGGCCAGGATCTGCCCGCCAAGCTTGACGAAGCTGTTCAGGTCGATGATGTCGTCAATGACCCCAACGACCATGATGACCGCGGCCCCGGCCAGAATCCCCCAAGGTGCGTTGGTGTCCCGGAAGATGGCCCTGATCCAGAAGGTCTGGGAGGCGACAAGCAGCGCCACGACCAGTCCGATGAACATGCCTACGCCGCCCAGCCGCGGCATCATCACGGTATGCACGTCCCGGTCGCGCAGTGGCGAGTAGATACCGTTCCGCACCGCAATGATCCGCACGAGCGGCGTGCTCAGGTAGGCCACGACTGCAGCAAGGAGTGCGACGATGACATAAATGGACATGTCTTAGGCGGTATCTTCCGGTTGGTGTTCGGTGTTGGCTCAAGGATGGGCTGACACAAAGCTGTACTGACTCAGCGAATGGCTGATTCAGTGAAGGCGCGGCGGTAGCCCAGTCTACGCACCCGGGTCGGGATCAGCCGGTAGACCCCGCGGACCGCGACGTTGCGCACGAATTGCAACGCATTGATATACCCCGCGCCCAGCATCCGCTGCTGCAGCGTCAGCTCCGCGCGCAGCATATGCGAACCGCCGCGGCGGTCGTAGGAACCGGTGCTGACCCGGTATTTCAGCAGCGGTTCCGGAACATTGGCGGTGTGGGCGCCCGCGTGGATCATCCGAACCCAGAGCCAGTAATCCTCCATATGGGTCAGATCGCCGTAACCACCCGCCGCCTGCACCAGGCTTTTGCGGTACACCACGCTCGGGTGGTTGAACGGACTGCGGAAATCCGCTCCGGCCCTGATCTCGCGGTGGGACAGCGGTACGCGGCGCGTTGCCAGCACCTGTCCCTCGTCCTCGCCGATCTCCTCGATCGCGGAGCCGACGATGTCGGCACCGGATTCGATGATCGGCAGCTGCCGGCTGAACCGGCCGGGCGAAGCGACATCGTCGGCGTCCATCCGGGCCACGACGTCGAACCGGCAATGCGCCAGACCCTGGTCCAGGGCGGCGGCCAGCCCTACGGACTGCTCCAGCAGCACCACCGTCACGTCAACGGAGTCCATGGCCTCGGCCTCGGCGAGCACAGCCTCCAGGCCGGCGGGACCCGGGCCGTCCCGGACAATGACCAGCTGGTCCGGCTGGCGGTCCTGGTCCCCGGTGACGGATTCAATGGAGCGCCGGAATTTCGCAGCGTCATCCCCTGCATAGACGGGCAGCAGCACCGAGAACCGTTCGCCCGGCGCCGGCTCCTCACCCGGTGCGGGACTCTCGCCCGGCGCAATACCGCCGGCGCCAAGCTCACCCGGTGCGGGACGCTCGCCCGGCGCAGCGCCGCGGGCGCCAAGCTGCAGCGAGTAGAGACCTTCAAGTGCCGCAGCGTTGGCCCGTGGCCCGTGGCCCAGCCCGGCAACCATGCCGCGCCAGCCCGCGGCCAGCACTACCCGCCGTCGTCCGCTGTTGCGCACCATCCGGACCCAGCGGCGCAGTGTGGAGTAGCCGTAGAAGCACCGCTCCCACCACTTGAAGGCGTCCGAGCGGAAGTAGCACCACAGCTTGTTGCGCACCTCAAAGTAGAAGCGCTCCCCGATGTCCACCGTGTTCGAATCGAAGACCTTGGTGTGGTGGAGCACCTGCGAATCCTCGCTGAGTAGCGCCAGCCGGTGCCTGGCGAGCCGGCCGGTGAATTCGAAGTCGTCATTCCAGAGGAAATAGTCGACGACGGGCAGCCCGACGTCGCGCAAGGCATCGGCGTCAATGAAGAGCGAGACGAACGAGGCGGAGCGGATGGGCCGGGCGTTGACCTGCCGGGCCCGCCGCACGTCCGCCGCGCTGCCGCCGAACCGCGGCCGCATGGTGTTCATCGGATGGTTGCGGCCGTCGCTCCACAGCACCTGGCTGGCCACGAAAGCAGGCCGGTCCCAGGCGGGGAAAGACTCCCAGACCTTGACGGCGGCCTCCAGCGTCTGCGGCTGCGGCTCCGTGTCGTCATCCATGATCCAGACAATGTCCGGCTGATGATAGGCCAGCGCCTGCGCCATGCCGACGGCAAAACCGCCCGCGCCGCCGGAGTTCTTCTCCAGTTTCACCAGGTCGAAAGGCAGGGGCAGGGACAGTTCCTCCAGATACTCCCGGGCACCGTCGGTCGACGCGTTGTCCACCACGACCAGCGCATCGGGCAGCCGGGAGGCGTGGCACAGCGAGTCCAGGGCCTTTTCCAGCAGATCGCGCCGGTTGTAGCTGACCAGGACGGCAACCACGCGGGCTGGGCTCGGGTTAGTCATGGGCAAGCCCCGGTTCCCGTGCCGACGCTGCGGTTGGGTCCGCTGCTGGTGCGGCGGGCTCCTCGGGTGCGGTGGGCTCCGCCGGCGCGGCTGACTCCGCCGGCGCAGCGGGCGCTCCCTTGCCGGCTACCGCTGCGGGATTGGGTTCCGCGTCAGACAACGGCACGGACGGTACCACCCCGCCGCTTTCCTCCGGGGCAGCCGGTTCCTCGCCCAGATCCAGGATTGTCGGCACAACCTCGCGGAGCCTTTCCAGGCTGACGGCCCCCTGGCGGACGATGCGCAACACCTCACCCGTGGCGTCCACGATGGTGGAAGGCGAGGCATCCGTGCCCGCGAGCGGCCGGAACCCGGCCTCCAGATACACCTCAACGGCCTCGCCCAGCTGGGTGCGGGCGGCCGAGGCCGTCTGCGCAGCGGGCTGGCCGGTGCGGTTGGCGGAGGAAACCGCCAGCGGTCCGGTGATCGTCAGCAGGTCCAGGGCCAGCCGGTCGTCCGGCATCCGCAGTGCCACCGTGCCCATGGTTTCGCCCAAATCCCAGGTCAGGGTGGGCTGCGAATGGAAGATCAGCGTCAATCCGCCGGGCCAGAACGCACCCGCCAGCTTCCGGGCATCGTCGCTGACATCGGCGGCCAGGCCGTCCATGGTCTGGAGGCGCTGGATCAGTACCGGCGGCGGCATCGAGCGGCCGCGACCCTTGGCGGCCAGCAGGGTGGCGACGGCCTGCGGCGAGAACGCATCCGCGGCGATCCCGTAGACAGTATCGGTGGGCATGACGATGACCTGCTTTTGGGCGATGGCGCGCTGGGCATGGGCCAGGCCCTCGGCCCGCTGGTCATCAGCCGTGCAGTTATAGGAAGTGGTGCTCACATGCCCATTCTTTCATTTTCCGCCGCGCTCATTTTCCGCCCAACCTCGCTGGGCGTCCTCATCGGGAGGTCCTCACTCCCTGCCGGCCCACGCTCGGCACTGGTGGCGCGATCCTTGCCGTTGAGGTCCGTGTGGGTCCTGACATCCGTCCAATCGCCGGAGGCCGCCAGCAGGGCGGCAATCCGTGCGGCCTGGACCTCGGCGTGTTCCATCACGAAGTAGCCGCCCGGTTTCAGGAGCCTTGCCGCACTCCGGGCGGCCGCCGTCGGCAATTCCAGGCCATCCTCGCCGCCGCCGTATAGCGCGATCCGTGGATCGTGATCCGCAACTTCGGGCTCGTTCGGCACCGCGCGGGCCGGGATGTACGGCGGATTGGACACCACGACGTCGCACAGTCCGTCCAGCTCCTCAAATGCTGTCCGGAGGTCCCCGCACAGCAGTGTGACCCCCAGCGGCCTGAGATTCTGTTCCGCCCAGGCATGAGCCAGCGGGCTGAGCTCCACCGCAAAGACGCGCGCACCGGGGACCTCGTGGGCGATCGAGCCGGCAATTGCACCGGAACCCGTTCCGAGGTCGACGACGACGGGCGGCTTCGGCGTGCGCTGCGGAACAAGGCGGTCAATGGCGAGCTGCACGACTGACTCCGTCTCCGGCCGGGGAATGAAGACACCCGGCCCGACAGCCAGTTCCAGATAGCGGAAGTGCGCCTTGCCGGTGATGTGCTGGAGGGGAATCCGTTGCGCCCGCTCCTCGACCAACCCGGTATAGCCGTCCGGCTCCGGAGCGTCCCCCAGCATCAGCGCCCGCAGCCTTCCCAATCCACCACCGATCAGGTGCTCGGCCAACAGCT
>JBBRKU010000228.1:0-4672 GCA_038231735.1 Actinomycetales bacterium
ATCTCCGGAACCGTGTCCAAGTACAAGGGCGGCGGCATGTTCCGGCAGGACCATCCCAAAACCGCTTCCGGCTTCCGGACCGTCGCGCTCCCCCGCTTCACCGCCGATACCCTGGACCGGCTGCGCCGGGACCGGCAGCCCTGGCCCGAAGACTATGTGTTTCCTTCGGCTGCCGGTACCGTCCGCAGTCCCAATAACTTCCGCCGCCAATTCCGCGACGCCCGCGAAGGGTCCGGCTACGAATGGGTCACCCCGCACGTGTTCCGCAAAACGGTGGCCACACTGATTGACCGGCAGTACGGGTCCAAGGATGCGGCGGCGCAGCTGGGCCACTCCGGCAGTGCCATCACCGAAAAGCACTACATCGCCAAGGCAGCCAAGGCACCGGATTTGACGAAGGCTCTGGACCAGCTGGGCGATCAGGCACGCGTGTCAGGTCGACCGCAGGGACCCTCGTCAGGCGCAGGCATCGAGCTGTAACTCACGTCGAGCAGCGGGCCGCCCGATGACGCCAGCGGCCCCTGCCGACTCGCCCGGCTGCGTGCTTCCTGATCAGCCGAAAACGGGTCCAACGGCGGCGTCCAACGGCACCGGAATTTCACTCAAAGCGTGTCGTTTCCGTGTCATTGGGCCCATTTTGGCCAACAAAAAAGCTCCCCGACCGAACGTTGCCGCAGGTCAGAGAGCTTTTGAGGTGGAGCTAAGGGGATTCGAACCCCTGACCTCTTCGATGCGAACGAAGCGCGCTACCAACTGCGCCATAGCCCCGGAACGGCTTGCCGCCGGTCCCCTTAGGTTATAGCGAATTGGGCGCACATTCCAAACCGCCGGGCGACGTCCGGGCATCTGGTTGAGGCGGGCGGCTGGACGTTCGACGACGGTGACCCACGACGGTGGTCCTCCCAACCAGCGACACGGCTCGCGCTGACGGGATGCCTAACTGGATTCGAGCCAGTCGCTGAAGCTCACGGTTCCATAGGAATGCTCCGGCCAGGTTGCGTCCGTCGCGCAGGAACCGGCCGAAGCTGCCGGGCAGAGGCATAGGCACGACCAGGGCCTTCCGCCGGCGGATGGTCTTCCGTTGCTGCGCGAGCTGGCGCATAGTGAGGACCGCGGGTCCACCGACGATCACCTTCCCCAACGGCTCCTCCCCCCACGGCAGCGTCCACCAGTGCCCGAGCGGCGTCTGCGGTCGCGATGGGCTGGAAGGAGACGCCGCTGAAGGAGGGGATCAGTCCCATTTTGGCGACACCGGAAAACATGGAGGCAATCAGGTCGTGGAACTGGGTGGCATAGAGGATGGTGGTGGCCACGCCGGCGTGGCGGTACAGCTCGTCCCGCTGGGCCTCGACCTTGTAGTAGCCGTAGTCCGACTGGTCGGAATTGACAATGGACAGCAGTACGGCCCGTTTGGCGCCGGCGGCCTCGGCGGCGTCAAGGAGGGTCCGGGTGGTGTTCGGCATGACCGAGAGCGCCGCACCGGTCAGGGCTTCGGCCAGCCCCTGGCCGCTTCCGGCGTCCGCCACGAAGTCCTCAGCCGCGGGGACCGGAGAACATATACGGACGGTTACGCGCGGCGGCGCTGCAGGACGTCGTCGAGGTTGCTCAGGCCGTGCACGGGACGGGTCTTGCCGGCCGGGGCGGCCTGGACGGATGCAGCCGCCTTATTGGGTGCTGCGGCGGTTTCTGCGGTAGTGGTAGTGGCCGTTCCGGTGCCGGCCGGAGCGGCGGCGGTATCCACGGCAGCCTTCTCTGCTTGAGCGGCTTCGGTGGCCTTACTGACGACGGCGGCAGCCTCGGTGGCCTTGATCGAGGTCTTACCGCTGGGCTTGGGGGCTTCCGGCAGCTCCAGTGGCACCGGTGACGGACGGTCGGCCTTGGCCGCGGCGACGTAACTGGGCTTGGGGACCTCGACGGGCTGCCAGGTTTGCAGCTCGCCTACGGTTTCGGTCGTGGCCACCTGTGCGTCGGCGGCGCCCTTGGCTGCCACGGCCAGGGCGGCGTTGCGCAGCTCGGCGGCGGTCAGTGGTTTCACGGCCTTGGCCGGGGCTTCGGGTTCCGCGGAGCCTCCGGCGGCGGCATCAAAAACGGCGACGGCGGGCCTAGCGACTGCGGTGGTACGGGCGGCATCCGCCTTGCCAGCGGAGGTAGCAGCGCGGACGGGGGACGTGGCGCGGCCCGCGGAAGCCGAAGGCCGCGGCGCCACGCGGGAGGCCGCCGTCGTCGTCGGTCCCATGGCGGCGCGGAAGGCTGCGTTCAAGCGTACCTTCCGGCTCCGGACCGCCAGGGCGCGCAGCAGCGCGAGGCAGCCGATGAAGGCCACGGCCGCCCCCACGGGGAACAGGCCGCTGGCCATCCCCAGCAGGCGCAGCACGCCGGAAACGGCAGTGGCCAGCAGCGCCAGCAGCGCCACCAGGGCAATGAAGGTGCGGCCGTAGTGGATTTTCAGTGGCGCCGGGGACCTGACTGGCTGTTTGGCGCGGTTGAGGGACTTCGGATTGGACGGCAGCGGCTTGGCGGACGGCGTCGCGGCGGCGGAAGTGCTGGTGGTCTTCATCTGAATCTCCTGCGACTGCTTGGTCTCCATGGACATGGAAGCCTGTTGGCGTGGGGCCGGAACAGCGGGGAAGGCGACGGCCGACTGTGGAACAGTCGCCGCGGCGTCGGCCGCGAGGGAGTGTTTCCGCCCCCGGAGCACATAGGGGGCCACCCAGATCAGCCAGAGGGCAACAGCAACCAGCAAGATCACTGATGTATTCAGGGGTGCGTCCACAGTTCCACCTTAAAAGCGGATCCATGCCCGGCGGAGCATTAGTCGCGGTGTGTCGCCGGCTAGCGCAGAAATACCGGGGTGGTTTTCGGGGCGTTTGATGCCAAATTACCCCGCGCGGCTGGCCAGCCAGCGTGCCAGTACCCCCTCGGGCGCCTCTTCGGCGGTCAGCGCGAAGCTGCGGTGGTCCGCCCACTGACCGTTGATGTGCAGGTAGCGCGGCCGCAGGCCCTCGTCGCGGAAGCCGAGCTTCTCCACCACGCGCAGGCTGGGGGCGTTTTCGGGCCGGATGTTGATCTCCATCCGGTGCAGCCCCAGCGTCCGGAAGCAGTGGTCCGTGGCCATGGCCACCGCCGTGGGCGCGATGCCGTGGCCGGCGCGGTCCTTGTCCACCCAGTAGCCCAGCGTGGCCATCATGGCCGACCCCCAGACAATGGAGGAAACGGTGAGCTGGCCCACGAGCCGGGGTGCGCCCGGCCCCGGGACGCGTTCGGTGATGACAAACGGCAATGCCGTACCCGCCCGCGCTTGGTCATTGAGGGCCCGCACCATGCCGCCGAAGGTGGGCAGCTGGCTGCCGGGGATCGGGTTGCTGGCCTCCCAGGGCGCCAGCCAGTCATAGTTGCGGCTGCGGATCTCGGTCCACGTGCTCTTGTCCCGGTGCCTGATGGGCCGCAGGGTAACATCCCCTGATTCCAGGGTCACCGGCCAGATGGCCTGCCGCCACACGTCGCTAGACCGGCAGCTGCGCCGCGTACGCGCCCAGCCATTTGCGCAGGTCCGGGCCTAGTTCCTCATTCTCGCAGGCCAGCGTGACAATCGCCTTGAGGTAGCTCAGTTTGTCCCCGGTGTCATAGCGGCGGCCGCGGAATACGACGCCGTACACTCCGCCGCCCTCGCCTTCGCGGGCCGCCAGGGTCTGCAAGGCATCGGTCAGCTGGATCTCCCCGCCGCGGCCGGGTGCCGTTTCCTCCAGCACCTCGAAAACGCTCTGGTGCAGGACGTAGCGGCCAATCAGGGCCAGGTTCGACGGCGCTTCCTCCACACTGGGCTTCTCCACAAGATGGCGAACCCGGACGTGGCTTTCGCCGTCGATCTCTTCAATGTCCGCGCAGCCGTAGGCGGAGATCTGCGAGGGATCCACCTCGATCAGCGCCACGACGGAGCCGCCGGTCTTGGCCTGCACCTCCATCATGGTGGTCAGCAGCTCGTCGCGCTCGTCTATCAGGTCATCACCGAGCAGCACCGCGAAGGGCTCATCCCCCACATGGGTCTTGGCTCGCAGCACCGCGTGGCCCAGTCCCTTGGGATCGCCCTGCCGGACATAGTGGATCTCGCCGAGGTCGGTGGCGTGCTGGACGGCGGCCAGCCGCTCGGTGTCACCCTTGGCCTCGAGCAGCGCCTCGGTCACCGGCACCCGGTCAAAGTGGTCCTCAAGGGCGCGCTTGTTGCGCCCGGTGATCATCAGCACATCCTTCAGACCGGCGCTGACGGCCTCCTGGACCACGTACTGGATGGCCGGCTTGTCCACGACAGGGAGCATTTCCTTGGGCATCGCCTTTGTCGCGGGCAGGAAACGGGTGCCAAGCCCCGCGGCAGGAATGACGGCCTTGCGTACTCGGGGTGCAGAAGTCATTGTCCTAGGCTACTGGAGGATGGTGTTATTTGGGCGCAGCCGGCTCCGCGGGGTTTCCGGGCGGCCGACCGGTGTTCGACGAGGGTGTTCAACGAAGGAGTGCAGTGGGCTCGAAGGCGGAATTGCGGCGCCGGCTGCAGGGGCAACGTCAGGCAATGCCCGACGGCGACCGCCAGCGGGCCGGTCGGCGGCTGGCGGTGCGGGGGCTGGCTTGGGCGTCGGCACTTGGTGAAGCCGGCGGCCGGCAGGACGCTGCCGAGGGGTCC
>JBBRKU010000229.1:0-4657 GCA_038231735.1 Actinomycetales bacterium
GAGAGCCGGGTCCGGAACCTGGTCAACCTCGCCCTGGATGCGGAGGTGGAGACGGCGATGGCCACCATGCAGCGCACGGGATCACATCTGGCGCGCGTTATTTCTCCCGACGGCGCTACCCGCGGCGTGCTCTTCCTGGAAGATGTGATCGAGCAGCTGGTGGGAGAAATCCGTGACGCCACGCAGGCTAAGGGGATGCGCCGGCTGGGCGAGCGGCGGGCGAACGGCAGGAGATAGTTCGGCAATTAGGTAGCCCGGCGACAAGGTGGCCCGGCGACGAGGTAGCCCGGCAACAAGGTAGCCCGGCAACGACAAGGCTTGGTGCGAATGATTCCCATTTGGATTATGCTGGAACCAGTTCTTATTCGTTCTTATTCTCATTTGAGTAGAGTCGGGGTTTACCTTGCAGCACAGATTTGCCGGACGTCGGGCGGCACTGGCCGTTTCCTCGCTGCTGGCGGGCGCATTGCTGTTGTCAGCGTGCGGAGCCGGTCCGTCGTCGTCGTCCGCTGCCGGAACCGTCTCCGCGGACGGCAGGATCAACGTGGTCACATCCACCAATGTTTAGGGCAGCATCGTCGAAAAGATCGGCGGCAGCAAGGTCCAGGTCACCTCCATGATCAACAAGGCCAGCCAGGACCCGCATTCGTATGAGGTGACCCCGCAGGACAAGCTGGCGGTTTCCAAGGCTCAGCTGGCCATCGTCAACGGCGGCGGCTATGACGACTTCTTTGGCAAGCTGGCCGGGGATGGCACATTGGTGGCGGGCAACACTGTCAACGTGGTGGACCTGTCCGGACTGCGGACCGACGCCAACAAGGACACGTTCAACGAGCACGTCTGGTACAGCCTGCCGACGGTGACCAAACTGGCGGACACCATCGCCGGCAGGCTCAGCACCCTGGATCCGACCGATGCCGCGACCTTCAAGGCCAATGCGGCAGCCTTCACGACCTCCGTCGCGGAGATCTCCGCCAAGCTGGCGGCGCTCAAGGCCAAGCACGACGGCGATCCGGTCGCCATCACCGAACCGGTGCCGCTGTACATGCTGCAGGCAGCCGGCTTGGCGAACAGGACGCCGGAGGAATACAGCCACGCCATTGAGGAGGGGTCCGGCGTTCCCGCCACGGTGCTCAAGCAGACCACGGATCTGATCACCGCCAAGGACGTCAGGTTCCTGGCCTACAACGACCAGACCGAAGGGCCGCAGACCGAGGCGGCGAAAAAAGCGGCCGAAGCTGCCGGCGTGCCGGTGGTCAATTTCACCGAAACGCTGCCCGACAACCGCGTTTACTTGGGCTGGATGACGGACAACGCCAAGAATATTGAACAGGCGTTGGCCAAGTAAGCCGGACCCGCACCCGCACCCGCACCAGCACCAGCGCCTCCGCACCAGCCACAACCGGACAGTCAACCGCCGGTCAAATCCGCACCAGACATAAGGACGTCATGCCGCAAACGGTGGTCAGCCTGCAGGGGGCTTCGTTGTACTTCGGCGCCCGCACACTGTGGGACGGTCTTGACCTGGAGATCGAGGCGGGGGAGTTCTTCGCGGTGCTGGGGCCCAACGGCAGCGGCAAGACCAGTTTCCTCAAGGTCCTGCTGGGGCTGCAGCCGCTGAACGGCGGCACCGTGACGGTGGGCGGGGAGGCCGCACGGCGCGGCAGCCGGCACATCGGCTACGTCCCGCAGCAGAAATCCTTTGCACCGGAGACGCCGCTGCGCGCCCGGGACCTGGTGGGTCTGGGCCTGGACGGGCACCGCTGGGGGCTGCGGATCCGCGGCCGTGAACACCGACGGCAGGTGGACGAGCTGCTGGCCAAGGTCGGGGCCACCGAGTACGCTCAGGTGCCGGTGGGTCTGCTGTCCGGCGGCGAGCAGCAGCGGTTGCGCGTGGCCCAGGCGCTGGCCACGGACCCGGAAGTGCTGCTCTGCGATGAGGCACTGCTGTCGCTGGACCTGAACCACCAAAAGGCGGTGAGCCGGCTGGTCAGCGACCAGTGCAAGGACAGCCACAGCGCCGTGGTGTTCGTTACCCACGAGATCAACCCGATTATCGAGCATGTGGACCGGGTGCTCTATCTGGCCGGCGGCAAATTCCGTGTGGGAGCGCCGGAAGAGGTCATGACCACCGAGGTGCTCTCCGACCTCTACGGCACCCACGTCGAGGTGCTGCGGGTGAACGGGAGGATCGTCGTCGTCGGGCTACCGGACGCCACCACACACGCCCACGCGGACCACGCCGAGCACGCCGACCACCTGCAGGGGGGACACTGATGAGCTGGCAGGACTTCCTCGACGCGGTCTTCAATTTCCAAAACTACGGCGACCTTCTCCCGCTGTTCAGCGACTCCATTGCCGCCGGCGCCATGCTGGGGCTGGTCGGCGGACTGATCGGCACGTTCGTGATGATGCGCGACCTGGCCTTCGCCGTGCACGGCATCGCCGAGCTGTCCTTTGCCGGGGCGGCGTTCGCGCTGCTGATCGGTGCGGACGTCATCCTGGGCTCGCTGGTGGGCTCGGTGCTCGCGGCGCTGCTGCTGGGGGTAATGGGTGTCCGAGCACGGGACCGCAACTCGATCATCGGGGTGATCATGCCGTTCGGACTGGGGCTGGGCATCCTGTTCCTGTCCCTCTACCAGGGCCGGGCCGCGAACAAATTCGGCCTGCTGACCGGGCAGATCGTGTCCGTTGACTCCACCCAGCTGTCCATGCTGGTGGGCACCGCCGTCGTCGTGATTGCCAGCCTGCTCGCGATCTGGCGGCCGCTGACCTTCGCCAGCGCGGATCCGGACATCGCCGAGGCGCGCGGGGTCCCGGTCCGGATGCTGTCCATGGCGTTCATGTTCCTCTTGGGGATATCCATCGCGCTGTCCATCCAGATTGTGGGCGCTCTGCTGGTGCTGGCACTGGTGATCACCCCCGCGGCGGCCGCGCTTCGCGTGACATCCTCACCACGGGCCGTGGTGCTGCTGAGCATCGCCTTCGCCGTCACAGCCACCGTGGGCGGGATCCTGCTGGCGCTGGGCGGCCGTATCCCGATCAGCCCCTACGTGACCACGCTCTCGTTCCTGATCTACCTTCTCTGCCGCGGGATCGGCGCCTACCGGCGCCGGCACGGCATCAGCGGCCGGATTGTGCGCACCGGCGCGGAAGGCGTCACCATCGCGGAGGTCGCGGGGCGCTAGCTCCCGGGGCTGGGCGCAGTCACTGAAAACTGACCACTTATCAATCCGACCCGCCGGCAAAACCGCCGACACGCCGGATTTAAATGGCCATGGGCGGTCAAAGGTGGTCAGTTCCCGAAGGCGGGAAGCGCTATTAACCGAGAACGGCACTGAGGCGGCGCACCTCGCCCCTGACAGGTCGCTGCGGCCGGTTCAGCCGTGAGCGGCTTGGGCCGAGCATTCCGGGCACAGCCCGTAGATCTCCACCGTGTGCTGGACCTGGGTGTAGCCGTGCGCTTCGGCCGTTTTGGCTGCCCACTTTTCCACCGCCGGGGCCTCCACCTCGACGGCCTTGCCGCAGTTGCGGCAGAGCAGATGGTGGTGATGCGAGGCGACAGAACAGCGGCGGTAGACCGCTTCGCCGTCGCCATTGCGGAGCACATCCACCAGGCCTTCCTCGGCCATCGACTGCAGGATCCGGTACGAGGTCGCCAGGGAGATGGAAACGCCGTCGTTCTGCAGCAGCCGGTACAGCTCCTGGGTGCTGACGAAGTCATCGAGCTTGTCCAGTGCCGCGCCGACGGCAAGCCGTTGCTTCGTCACGCGCTGCTCCTTGGCCGGAGTGCCCTGGGCGGCCTCATCGGGCCGTGCTACCTGGGACATCACTGTTGCTCGCTTCCTGATGGCTTCTAATCCCCAAACTCCAAGATTATCGCACCGAGCGTCCCGGGGATGGCGGCGCAAGGCGTCGACTGCTCGTCATTTGGGCGATACCGAGCGGTCACCGAACACCGGTGCCTGGCACCGGCCCGCTCGGTACTTGTCGGATATGGACCAGTGCAGCACCAGTGCCGTATCAATACCCGGAACGAGCGTCAGCAGCGGCGGGTTGAACGTTGGGTTCGAAGACAACAAGCGTGAACCGCGCGGTCGGCGGGACCGAAAGCCCTCCATTCTCCGGTTGGCTCCAGGCGTAGGCGTGCGGCAGGGTTCCGGCGAATGAGGCGGAGTCCCCGGTGTTCAGGATTTCGGTGTGGTCTCCGACGGTCAGCATTACCGTGCCCTCACGGACGTGGATCAGCTCACGCGTGCCGGGCGCGCGGGGTCCGCCGTCGTAGCTGTCGCCCGCTTCGAGGGTCCAGTCCCACAGTTCCACGACGTTCGGTGGAGCGGTTCCGGCGACCAGTTGGGCGTGGCCTCCGGCGTTTCCGTGCCAGAGAACCGGCGCGTGGCGGTCTCTGGTGATTTCCAGGGTCGGTTCGTTCGTGATGGCCATGAGCTGCGGTAGACCGAGACCCAGCGCATCGGAGAGGGCGAGAAGGGAGGCAATGGTGGGGTTGGATTGTCCCTGCTCGACCTGCACCAGCATGCGACGGCTCACTCCGGCCTGCCCAGCGAGTTGGTCGAGGTTCCAACGCTGGGCCAGGCGGGCATTCCGTACGGCTCGCCCTATTGTTGCTGTCACGTCATCGAGGTCCATGCCCTCATGC
>JBBRKU010000230.1:0-4648 GCA_038231735.1 Actinomycetales bacterium
ATGCCTCCCACGGCTCGTCTGTTTCCAACCGACCTCCCCTCGGCTGCTACTGCGGATTAAAACGCCGGTGGCGTTATTGCGGAGTTATTGCCGCGTTACGGGCAGGCCACGGCGGACCTTCAACGGCCCGGTGGCCCTGTGATGGCACACAGCTGCCGTCCAGCTTGTCCACAGGTGATGGGAGGGTGGAGGGGCCTATGATTCTGTTACGTCAGGCCCACGTGGCTTTCCCGCATGGCGGCCACGAGCCTTCCCCTTGCTGGACCGGCGGCCGCGCGAGTAACCATGGTTTATTGAGACTTGTCCCGGCTTCGGGGCGCCGGGAAAGGACCGTGATATGCGAGGGCATGGGGTTGAGCGGCCCGCCTCGACGGCCAACCGGGAAGCGGGGCAGGCGCCGCGGCACTGGCGCAGGAGGAGTTCCGCACGGCGGTGGCTGTTGATCACCTCAGCGGCGATGGCCATTGTCTTTGCCGCGGTCGGAGGCACGGCCGCCGTCGGGTACTGGAACCTGCAGCACAATATCCGTTCAGCCGACCTCCTCCAGCCCGGCCAAACCCACCTGGCCCAGTCGGCTCAGCCGGCCGACAACCCGGCGCTCGTCAACGCCAACGTCAACGACGGACCCATGAACATTCTGGTCCTGGGCACGGACACCCGAGCCGGCGCGGACGGCTCCTTCGGCTCCGTCACCGACTCGGGAGGGTACGGAAACTCGGATGTGATCATCATTGTGCACATCTCCGCGGACCGTAAGAGCGCCGCCGTCGTCAGCATTCCGCGTGACACCATGGCGCGCTATCCGGGCTGTGTTGACCCGCAAACCGGAACGGTGACACCGCCGGCGGCTGCCCAGATCGTTAATAGTGCCCTGCAGCTGGGAGGTCCCTCGTGCGCGGTGAAGACCATCGAGGCCCTCACCGGGACCAGCGTTGACCATGTTATGGTGGCCGACTTCAACGCCGTCGTTGACCTGACCAACACCCTGGGCGGGGTGCAGGTCTGCGTGGACGCCCCGATCGTTGACCCACTGTCCACGCTGAACCTGCCGAAGGGAAACAGCGTGATTCAGGGGCAGCAGGCGCTGGCGTTCCTGCGGACCCGTCATGGATTCGGCGACGGGTCCGACCTGGGCCGGATCAAGGCCCAACAGAGTTTCCTGGCCTCCATGGTCCGGAAAATCAAGAGCGATGGCACGCTCACGGACATTCCAAAGCTGTACTCGATCGCCGACACGGTGACGAAGAATCTCACCGTGGACAAGGGCCTGGCCAGCATCCCGGCCCTGCTGGATATGGCGAACCGGCTCAAGAGCATTGATCCGCAGAACGTGACGTTTGTGACCGCGCCGAACGAGCCCTACGTACTGGACCCGAACCGCGTCCAGCTCCAGGAACCGGGAGCGCAGCTGCTCTTCCGGGCCATCGTCGCGGATGAGGATGTCACGAAGGCGCTGATCCCCGCTGCGCCGGCGGCGGCGAGTCCGGAGGTGGTGGGTCCGGCGGCAGAGACACCGTCCGCGGCCGGAAGCCCCGCCGCCACCGCAACCGCAGCCGCCCCGGGGGCCGCCCTGCCGGCGGACGTCACCGGCCAGAGCGGGGCCGAAGCGACCTGCCAGAGTGCCTACGCCGGCTGAGACGGCATAGGCTGGGCCCATGATAGCCGGACTGGCCGACATCGGCGCCGAAGGGATCCTCCTCGCCGGGGCGGGGCGGGCCATCCTGCTGCAGGTCGCCAACCCCGGGGTGGGCCGCGGCGTCGTCGAGCACAGCACCTTCACGCAGGAGCCGCTGGACCGGTTCCGGGCCACCACGACGTTCCTTTACGCCGCTACGTACGGGACGGACGAGCAGCTGGCAGCCGTCCGCCGCATGGTCAACCGCGCGCACGTCCCGGTGCGCGGTGGTCCCGATGGCGAATCCGCCGGCTACAACGCCTTCGACGCCCAACTGCAGCTGTGGGTGATGGCGACGCTCTACGACAGCACGGTGACGGTCCACCAGAGGATCTACGGATCGCTCACCGATGACGAAGCTGACGCCATCTACCGGGACTATGTCCGCATCGGGTCCATCCTCCAGGTCCCCGCCGGACTCTGGCCTGCCGACCGCGCGGCCTTCGCCGACTACTGGGAAGGCTGCCTGCGGACGCTGAAGACGGACCCTGCCACGGTGCGCGTGGCACACGAGCTGCTGCACCCGCGGGCGGTGCCGTGGTGGATGCGTGCCTGCATGCCGGTGGTCCGCCTGGTCACCGCGGGACTGCTGCCCGCAGCGCTGCGCGAGAGCTTCGAGCTGCCCTGGAGCCGGCGCCGGCAGCGCGCCTTCGACTCTGTTATGCGCGTGCTGGCGATTGTCTATCCTCCGTTGCCGCGGCGGCTGCGGCACGCCGTCAAGATCCGCTACCTGCGCAGGCTGGATGGGGCCGTGGCTACGTCGGGCTGACCAATCCGCTCACCGACCGATCTGGCCGTTGAGCAGAGCGGTATTCTGCTCATCATTGCCCGGCTCCGTTGGGGAGATAGTGACCAGGGTGGTCAACTCCGCGTCCTTGCAGAGTAATAGTCCCGCCGTCAGGCCAGCCCGGTAGCGAATTGGAGGCCCAGGCTGGTCAGGGTGACGATGATCCACAGCGATGCACCGAGCAGCAGCGGCTTCGCTCCGGCGCGTCGGAAGCCGCCCAGATTGGTGGAGAGCCCGATCGCGGACAAGGCGACGGTGATCAGGAAGACGGAGACGGAGTTCAGCATCGGATGGGCGACGGCGGGGATCAGTCCCAGCGTGTTGGCCGCGGCGACGAGCAGGAACCCGATCAGGAACCAGGGGACCAGCCGGAAGACATTAACACGGGGACCCAGCGGCGCAGCCGGCAAGGTGGCGTCGGAGGTTCCGGGCCCGGCTGCTGCTGTTTCCGGGGCCGGGGTCTTGGCCTTGATGCGGCGCCCGGCCCAGGCAGCGAAGACCAGACAGATCGGGATGATCATCAGGGTCCGGACCAATTTGACGACGACGGCGAAATTGGCGGCTGAACTGCCGTAGGTGGCGGCGGTTGCGACCACGGAGGACATGTCGTTGACCGCGGTGCCGGCGAAGAGCCCGAAGGCGTGCTGGCTCAAACCCAGCAGGTGCCCGATCAGCGGGAACGTGAGCACGGCGGCGATATTGAAGAGGAAGATGGTGGAAATCGCGTAGGCAACGTCGATGCTGATGGCGCCAATCACCGGCGTCACCGCGGCAATGGCGGACGCGCCGCAGATCCCGGTGCCGACACCGATGAGGGTGCGCAGATCGCCAACAATTCCAAGCCACCTCCCGATCAGGTAGGCCGCTGCCAAGCAGACCGCCAGGGTGCCGAGCATGACCGGCAGGGATTCAATTCCGACCTGGGCGATCTGGGCCAGCGAGAGCTGGGAGCCGAGTACGACGACGGAGAGCTGCAGTATGAACGTGCCGGCCGTCTGGATGCCCGGCCGCAGCCGGTCCCCGGGTTTGAGGAGCGCGGCCAAGGCCACGCCGATCACTATCCCCGTGACCGGACCACCCACCAGGGGGATCCAGCTGCCAACTACCGTCGCCACCCCGGCGACCGCTATGGCGAGCCCCAGGCCGGGAATCCGGCGCCGGGCAAGAGCCAGGGCACGTACCGGGGCCGGGGCACGCACGGACCGCGCCTGGGGTGCGACGGCGGAACTCGGGGACGCTGTTTCGGCGGCGGCCGCTTCACGGGATCTCATGTTGTCCATGTTTCCCTGGCTCAGCGCGGGGCAGTAGGGGCCTTACACTTGTGGGGTCACAAGTCGTACTTGTGGGGAGTCATCGGAATGAGGGGAGTAGGCCCGTGCTGAGTCCGCGAATGCCAGACCTGTCGGCGCTTCAGATGCTGGCAGCTGTCCAGGAGCGCGGAAGCCTTTCCGCCGCCGCCCACTACCTGGGGTTGTCGCAGCAGGGGGTTTCGTCGCGGATGAGGTCGCTGGAAACGCAGATCGGTTCCCCGCTGCTGACGCGCACCGCGCGGGGATCCACCCTGACCGCCACCGGTGTGCTGATCGCCGGCTGGGCGGCGGAAGTGCTGGCCGCGGCCGAACGCCTTGACGCCGGGATCGCGTCCGTCCGCTCTGACAGTCTGCGCCAGCTCTATGTTGCGGCCAGCCAGACGATCGCCGAATACCTGCTGCCGCAATGGCTGGTGGCCCTGCGGCGGCAGCAGGAAACCCTGGGAACGGCTCCGGCGTTGGTGCATCTGAGCGTGTCCAACAGTGCCGGCGCAGCGGACCTGGTCCGGTCTGGTGCCGCGTCCATCGGTTTCATTGAAAGCCCGAACCTTCCCGTTGACCTGGCAACCCAAACCGTGCAGTTCGACGAGATGATCCTCGTCGTCGCCCCGGATCATCCATGGGCCAGGCGCCGTTCCCCCATAACGGCGAAGGAACTGGCTCGGACACCGCTGGTCACACGCGAACGCGGCAGCGGCACTCGCGATGCCCTGGAACACCTCCTCGCCGACGACGCCGGAGAACCGATGGCGTCGCCGGCGGTGGAGCTGTCCACCACCGCGGCGGTCCGCTCGGCGATCGCCGCCGGAACTGCTCCGGGGGTTCTGGGTGGGCTGGCCGTCCGCGATGACCTGGTCCTGCACCGGCTCGTCGCTG
>JBBRKU010000231.1:0-4635 GCA_038231735.1 Actinomycetales bacterium
ACCAAGGTGGATCCGGAAGCGGATGCTGCCGCCGTCGGCCTCCTCGGTTGCGGCGTCATGGCGGGTCTGGGCGCCGCGATCAACACCGGCGGGGTCCAGCGCGGCGATTCCGTGGCCGTGATCGGCTGCGGTGGCGTTGGCACGGCCGCCATCGCGGGCGCGGCGCTGGCAGGGGCGACGACGGTCATCGCCGTCGACATCGACGCCAAGAAACTGGACCGGGCCCGGACGCTGGGGGCCACCCACACCGTTGACTCATCCGCAACCGACCCGGTCGAGGCCATCCGCGAGCTGACCGGCGGATTCGGCGCCGACGTGGTGATCGACGCCGTCGGTCGTCCCGAAACCTACAAGCAGGCCTTTTACGCCCGGGATCTGGCCGGCACCGTCGTCCTGGTGGGGGTGCCGACGCCGGAGATGACGCTGGAACTGCCCCTGCTGGATGTCTTTGGCCGCGGCGGCTCGCTCAAGTCCTCCTGGTACGGGGACTGCCTGCCTTCCCGGGATTTCCCGATGCTGGTCAGCCTCTATCGGCAGGGCCGGCTGGATCTGGATGCCTTCGTGACCGAGCGTATCCGGATCGACCAGATCGAGGAAGCGTTCGAGAAGATGCACCAGGGGTCCGTGCTGCGCTCGGTGGTGGTGCTCTGATGACGCTGCGGATCGAACAGCTGGTCACCTCCGGCACGTTTTCCCTCGACGGCGAAACCTGGGATGTGGAGAACAATGTCTGGATCGTTGGTAATGATGAAGAATGCATCGTCATCGACGCCCCGCACGACGCCCAGACAATCATCGACCAGCTCAACGGCCGCCGGGTTAAGGCGCTGCTGCTGACGCACGCCCACGATGACCACATCGGCGCTGCTGAACGCGTCGCCGAGGCCGCCCGGGCGCCGATCTACCTGCACCCGGCGGACCGCATGCTCTGGGATGCCGTCTATCCCGGCTTCGGCCCGGGCCACGACCTGGCCGACGGCGACGGATTCGATGTGGCCGGCGGCACGCTGACGGCCCTCCACACACCCGGCCACTCCCCCGGATCCATGTGCTTCCACCTGCCGTCCGAGGGGACCGTGTTCACCGGGGACACCCTCTTCCGCGGCGGCCCGGGCGCCACCGGCCGTTCCTACAGCGACTTCCCGACGATCATCGAGTCAATCCGGAACCGGCTGCTGACACTTCCGGCGGACACGGTGGTCCGCACCGGTCACGGGGACTCGACGACGATCGGTGCCGAGGCACCGCAGCTCCAGGAGTGGATCCAGCGGGGTCACTGAGCATCCGGCGCTGGGTGCGTCAGCCAGTCACGGGCGTAAAGTCCGCGTCGACCAGATTGGCGCGCCCGGCGTAGGCCCCCAGCACGGCCGCTTCGACGGCCGCAACGTCAAGGCCGGCCGCGACGTCGCTGACCCCGCCGGCGGTGCAGGGATCCCAATCCAGACCCAGCGCGGCATAACAGTCGGTCAGCACCGCCCGTAGCGGGGCCGCGTCCTCCACAATGATCACTGAGCTGAAAAGCCAGGCCCCGGAGACAACGCGTTGGGCAGTTCCTACCAGTTTGATCTGCCGGCCGCCGGGGACATTGCCGTGCACGGTGAACTCCCCCGGGCAGTACTCCCTCGGGATCTCGCCCACCGCCGCATCCACGCCGAGCTCCCGAAGCGCACCGGCCAGCAGCTCGCCGAAGTAGCCGAACCGGGCTTTGGACTGGATCATGGCGTCCTGCTGCGGCTCAACATGGTCGATCACCAGGCAGCCCCGGTGATAGGCGGCGGCCCGGCCTCCGGCCTTGCGGACCAGCGGCTCGAACCCGTGGCGCACGGCGGCATCCCTGGCGGCGCCGAATCCCGGCAGGTTGGTGTCGCGCTGGCCAAAGGCGAGCGTGGGCCGCGGCCGGTAGAGCCGGATGGTGGGTCCCAGCTCTCCGGCTCGGGCCCGAGCCAGCAGGCTGAGGCCGAAGTCAAGGTCTGCCGCGGCGCCCAGGGATTCGCTCTGCCGCAGCACGGCGAGGGTGTCTCCGGCTCCGCCGCCGGGTCTGGTGGTGGTGGGCATGTCCCCGTCCCGCATTCCGATCCCCGCCGGACTACGGCGCCGCAGGGAGCTCGCGCACGGTCAGGATCTGCGCTGCCCGGCCGAACGGTCCCCGCACGTCATTGAGCACCGTGGAGGTCAGGCCGATCCCGTCGGCGCCGAAGGTGACGCTGGTGTCCAGGCCAAGCCATTCCCCCACCGGTTCGCGGTGCAGGTAGATGGAGAGGTCCACGTTCGGGAACATGTAGCTGCCGGGCCCCGGCGGGACGCGGAAGGCAATGCCGTTGGCGGTGTCCACCAGTCCCATCAACCGCACCATGTCCGTCGTAGGCTCTCCCGCAACCATGTCATAGGGGCTGCGGACCCACACCTGCCCGCGCCCGGGCCGGTGCCCGTCGACCACTCGCATCTGCAGGGAATCAATGTAGCCGCCCGGCCAGGCGCTCATGCCTTCCCACAGGGCCGCGTCCTCCACGGCCGGCATAGGCTCATCCTCGGCGCCCGCGACCGCTGACGATTCTCCGCGCTGCAGACGCCAGGCGGTGGCCCGGACGGCCACCCGGCCTTCGGCAACCATCTCGGCCTGCAGCAGCTCAATGGTTTTCCCCGGCCTGATCACCTTGGTCTCGACCTCGAAACGGCCGGCGGGAATGAGCCCCAGGATGTCAAAGTTGATGCGGGCCATCCGCAGGTCCGGCCTCGGCTGGTGCAGTTCCAGCTCGCGGGTCAGGATCCCTGCGACGGGTGCCATGTGCTGTTCGTGCGCGTTCCAGGCGCCCTGGGCGTGGATGCTGGATTCATACGCGCCACCCCCCAGCGGCTTATAGAACCAGGCCGGTGGAGTTCCGGTGACGTCCGGGTCAGCGCCCGGCTGGCCGGTACCGCTCTGCTGGCCGGTACCGCTCTGCTGGACGGAAGGCGTCCCGGTGGCATTGATCGTCTCACTCTGCATGCCAACGACTTTACCGTTTTACCCGGCAGTTCCAGGAAGCGGCGTCGGGCACAGGAACCGGCGCCGGGCAAAGCGCTACGCTAAGGGGACTTAGCTTTAGCCTACGACGTCCAGAGTCCGGAGCCTGATGACAGAGGAAGCCCGCCGCCGGCAGCTCGGAAACAACGAGGCGCCGGTCGAAGAAGAAATCGCCGAGTCCTTCGACCGGATCGTCGACGAAGGAGCGCAGCGCCTCAACCGGACCTGGGGTTCAGTCTTCACCACCGGAATCTTCGGAGGTCTGGAAATCGGTGTGGGCATCATGGCCTACCTGTCGGTGCTCCATGAGACCGGTAACCACCTGCTGGCGGGCCTGGCTTTCAGCATCGGCTTCATTGCGCTGCTGCTGGCAAAGAGCGAGCTCTTCACCGAGGGTTTCCTGGTGCCCATTGCGGCCGTTGCCGCCCGGGAAGCCAGTGTTGGCAAGCTGATGAAGCTGTGGATCGGCACGCTGGTCGCGAATCTGGTCGCAGGATGGCTGTTCATGTGGCTGGTCATGCAGGCATTTCCGGAATGGGCCCCCACCGTGACCGAATCCGCCCATCATTTTGTTGCCACGCCCATCTCGCTGCAGAACATCTGCCTGGCGGTGCTCGGCGGCAGCACGATCACCTTGATGACGAGGATGCAGCACGGCACCGATTCTGATGTGGCCAGGATCATCGCAGCAGTTGCCGGCGGGTTCCTGTTGTCCGGGCTGCCGCTGTTCCACTCCATCCTTGATTCGCTGCTGATCTTCGGTGCGATCCACGTCGGCGCACCCATCACCTACCAGCAGTGGCTCGGGTGGTTCTGGTACACCGTGGTATTCAATATTGCCGGTGGCCTGCTGCTGGTGACTGTCCTGCGCCTGGTACGCAGCAAGGAGCTGATTAAGGAGCGACGGCGTCAATCGCCGGAAGATCCGGACGCACCCCGCTAGCCGAAACAAAGGACGAGGAGCCATGTCGGACACCAGTCCCAAACCGCAAGCTGTGGTCTTCATCCACGGACTCTGGATCTACGGCAGTTCCTGGGATCCCTGGCTGGACCTGTTCAGCGCTCGCGGCTACGCGCCCAGTGCCCCAGGCTGGCCGGGCGACGGCGACACCGTCCGGAGCATGGGGGACCATCCGGACAGAACGTCAACGACGTCCAGGTCCTGAAAATGTATGCGGACAATGCTGCCTCGCTCACCGAGTACCGCGAGTTTGAGGGCCGGGGCCATTGCCTGACCATTGACAGCGGCTGGTCCGAGGTCGCGGAAAGCGCGCTCGAGTGGCTGGAAAGCAAGGTGCCACAGGAGGCGTAGTTATTCCAGTCCGGCCCGGGTCGCTACATCCAATCCCGTCCACGCCCTCATCCGCGCCGTAAGTGCAAAGCGCCTTCCGGTCACAGATTCCGGCGAAATCCGAATGAGTTGGTCTTTGCCGACGCCCTGCCAGGGAAAGAGCGATCTGCTGACTTTATTCAGGCTGTTCCCCGGGTCTTCGACCGGCGCAGCAGTACCTTTGACAACCACGCTCCAGGCGAACCCGAAATCAGCGCTGACGGCGTCTGCCTCAAGCGCGACGTACCCACCCTCTTCGATCGCCTGCAACTTTGTTCCTTCGCCCGTGCGAAAGACCAGC
>JBBRKU010000232.1:0-4634 GCA_038231735.1 Actinomycetales bacterium
CGTCATGTGCGCATCTGTTCTATACGGGACCTGGAGGCGCCCCCGACGACGACGGAGACGACGATGAGGGTTTTGACGGCGTTGGGCACCCGGATCCGCCGGCGCAGCAGGTCCCGGGCAGGCGTGCGACGCACCCGGCGGGACAATTCTGCAAACAAAGCGTGGGCCAGGCGAACAGCTCGCCGGCTGCTGGAGGGCAATTGCCTGATCGCCCGGCGGCTGACGGCCAAATCGGAATCGATATCGTCCAGCAACAGGTCTTTCTGCGCGTCGGTCAGGTGGGCCGGATCAATGCCCGGAAAATAGCTGCGATTCAGATCACGGAAATCCGCGGCGAGATCGCGCAGGAAATTGATCTTCTGGAAGGCCGAACCAAGCCGGCGCGCCCCTTCACAAAACTGCGCATATTTGGCATCCGCATCCGGCTGGCCGACCAGAAAGGCATGCAGGCACATCAGCCCCACCACCTCGGCGGAACCATAGACGTACTCTTCAAACCCTCCGGCAGTCAGCGGCTGCAGTGCCAGATCTGCCCGCATCGACGTAAAGAACGGCCGGGTCAACGCCGGTCCAAAGCCCGCCGTCCTGGCAGTGCGGGCGAAGGCGTGCACCACCAGATTCGTGCTGAAGCCGCACTCCAGCGCGTGCAGGCATTCAGTTTCGAGGGCGTCGAGTTGACCAGCTACGCCAGCGGCGTCGACGCTGGCAGAGGCCGCGGCCCCGTCCACCACCTCGTCGGCAATCCGGACCAGGGCGTAAATGTTTTCGATGTGCTGGCGGAGCGGTTCAGCCAGCAACCGCACGGCGAAGCCGAAGGACGTCGAGTACCTGCGGATGACCACGCTTGCCGCCGCGGAGGCAACGTGATTGTAAAGGTCCACTGGAGAAGCAGCCACCCTTGTCACCGCGACCTTGCCAGCAGGGACGGAATGAACTGCTCAAGTGCGCTGCGCAGTGACTCCGGGATATCCGGCGCCGCCAGTCTGGCCCGTGCCTGCTCCGCGAAGTGCACCACCAGGTGTTCCGCGTAGGCGCGGGATCCGGAACTGGTTAGCAATCCACGGACCTCATCGGCCTGTTCGCGCGACAGTTCTGGGTTTCCCAGGTGCTCTTCAATGGCGGCCCACTGCGGCTGGCCGGATGCGTGGCTGATCAGCACCGTGCGCTTTCCTTCGCGCACGTCTCCCAAATTGCTCTTGCCCGTGCCCGGCTCGTCGCCAAAGACCCCCAGGAGATCGTCGACGATCTGGTAGGCCACCCCCATACTGCAGCCGATCTCGCCCAGTCCGGCGATGGTCTCCTCACCCGCGCCGGCCAGCACCGCCCCGGCCTTCAGAGGACCCTCGAAGGAATAGACTGCCGTCTTCAAACGCTCCATGTCCACGACGTCCTCGACCGGAACACCGCCGTTCCGGGAGGAATATTCAATGTCCAGAAACTCCCCTGCCGCAGAGCAAAAGACGGCGTCGTCCAGGATCGCCATCAGGCGCAACCGGGTGTGGCCGGGGACGGGGGTGCGGTCAATCAGACGGTATGCGTTAAAAAGGGCCAGGTCCCCGGCCACGACGCCTACGGACATCGCACGGTGCTCGGCCTCGGAACGGGAAAACCCCTGCGCCAGGGCCTTGGCCAGATACTGGCCGGAAACGTTCGGCCGGCCCCGGCGGACGAAATCCCTGTCCACGACGTCGTCGTGGACTATCAGGGCGGTATGCAGCAGTTCGAAAGCAGCGCCCACCAGGGCTGCAGTCTCCAAGTCCGCTCCACCTAATCCTTCGCTCGCGGACCAGACCAAGCGGGGGCGGAACCGCTTGCCTCCCCGCGTCGTGGACTGCAAGGCGTGCCACAGTTGGCCGAAGCGGGGAACCAGCCGGTGGGCGCGGTAGGCTGAGGCCGCGAAAAAGTCGTCCAACACCACTTCAACCCGTTCCAGATAGGCGTCCAGTCCGTTTCCCGAGCCGACGACGGCTGGTGGTTGGGCCGGGGCCGCGCTCAGGAACTCGATGGGCCCCCGGTCCCTTGCTTGCGGAACCGGAACTTGCGGAACGGGAAGGAGTCCTGTGGTGTAGGGCTTCATTTCAGGTAGAGACATCAATCGGCACCCTCTTCAAATGGAGCGGGCGCGGGCGCGGAAACCTTGCGCTCCAACACGTCCACCGTCCTGGCCAGATAGTCGGTAATCGCTTCCTGTTGCTTCGGGTCATAGCGGGAGATCAGTCCATCAACTTCCCTGATCATGGGTAGGAGGCTGTACATGGCCCGGCGCGCGGACTGCGGCGTCGGGACCACCAGAAGGCTGCGCCGGTCGGAGGGGTGCGGCTGACGGGAGACGTGGCCAACTTTGACCAGGCGGTCCACCACAACTGTCACGGCCGCTGTGCTGATGCCGAGCAATTGCGCCAAGGTGCTCGGACTCAGCGGGCCGCGTTCCATCAGCCGCTGCATTGCCTCAAGGTCGGTGGAGTTCACCGCCAGCTCGCGTCCCAGTTGCTTCTCCACCTCCTGGTTAAGCACCAGAATGCGGCGCATCAGGCGCGAGGCCTCATGCCGGGCTTCCCCGCTGTGCCTCCGGGGGGTGCTCTCATCCATAGGGAAAACCTAGCACGAGTTCATACAAAGCATTGATAATAAAAACGTTTAATAATAAGTTGGCTTAGGTAAGGGGGCCCACCTATGCATCCCGACTCCGGAGCCCGCGTTCCGCCAGCCAGACGGCAAGAAGACGTACTGCGCAGAGCAGTTGTGCTCTGCGCTGCGGTACTTGCCGTGACCGGCTCATTCATTGGCTCCGGCGCACTGGGCGGAACGCCGATAGCCCAAGCGGCCGGCGGTGCGCTCGGTCCGGACGCTACGCTCATTGCTCCGGCCGTCCCCGCTTTCAGCGTCTGGAGCGTGATTTATCTGGGGCTGTGCGGCTACGCAGTCTGGCAGGCCCTGCCGGGGCGAGCCAGCAGCGTCCGGCAACGCCGGCTTGGCTATCCCATCGCCGGTTCTCTGGTGCTCAATGCCGCCTGGATCCTGGTGGTCCAGGCGGGTCTGTTGCTGCTCAGCGCGGTAGTCATCGCACTTCTGGTCGCCGTGATGGCCTGGACCTTCAGGATCTGCGTGCAGACCCGGCCCCGGTCACGAGTCGAGGCTGCGCTGTGCGACGGGACGGTCGGCCTATATCTTGGCTGGGTGTGCGTTGCGGCCGCAGCCAACGTCAGCGCGGTGCTGGTCCAGGCAGGCTTTTCCGGAGGAAGCCTGCCACCTTCCCTCTGGGCCGTTTGCGTGCTGTTTGTGGCCACCATGGTGGGGCTGGGCCTTGCGGCCGCAGGGCGGGGAAGACTTGCACCGGCGGCGACCCTGGTCTGGGGACTAGTGTGGGTAGCGGTTTCCCGGCTGACCGGCGGGTTGCCATCCTCGCTGACCGCCGCGGCGGCCCTGACCGGAGCGGTCTGCATCGCTGCGGGAACGCTGATCTTCCGGCTGCGTGACTCCGGACCCCAACGCCCTAAACCGGCCGCGGCGCCCCCACCAAACCACAGAAACGACCTAGGCCAGGGCTCGCAATGAACACCAGTGGCGGCCGCCGATGGTTCGGGCTGGTCTTCATCAGCCTTGCCGTGGCCATGATCATCGTTGACTCCACGATCGTCAATGTGGCGATTCCGTCGATCGTCAAAGACCTCTCAGTGACCTCCACCCAGGTTCAATGGATTCAGGAGTCCTACACCTTGGTCTTCGCGGCGCTGCTTTTGGTCTTCGGAAACCTGGCCGACCGCTTTGGCCGCCGGCGGCTGCTGGTGCTCGGCGTAACGGTCTTTGCGCTCTCCTCGGTGCTGGCTGCTCTTAGCCAGAGCGGCGCCCTGCTCATCGGCTCCCGCGTCCTGCAGGGCGTCGGCGGGGCGATGGTGCTGCCCACCACTCTGTCCATCATCAACGCCACCTTCCGGGGCAGGGAACGGGCCATGGCGTTCGCTGTGTGGGGGTCCACCATCGGAGGCATGACCGCCGTCGGACCACTCCTGGGAGGCTGGCTGACGACGGACTTCTCCTGGCGGTGGGCGTTCGGCATCAACATCCCGCTGGGCATTGTCATTGTGGCCGGAGCCGCACTCACCGTAGCGGAATCCCGGGACCAGGCCGCCGGCCGGGTCGACTGGGGCGGTGCAGCCCTGTCAGTGGTGGCGAGCGCCACGCTCGTGTTCGGACTGATTGAGGGCCGCAATTACGGGTGGTGGGAGAGCATCAAGCCCTTGGCTCTGGGCAGCTGGTCCTGGCCGTTCGCCCTCTCCCCTGTGCCCGTGGCCCTCGCGCTGGCAGTTGCCTCCTCGGCGGCCTTCGTCGTCCGCGGCCGGGCACGTACCCGCCGCGGGGCCAGCAGCATGCTCGATTTCAGCTTGTTCGCCATCGCCTCGTTCCGCAACGGGAACATCGCGGCCATGATCGTCAGCCTCGGCGAGTTCGGGATCGTTCTCTCGCTGCCCATCTGGCTTCAGAACGTGCTGGGCTATTCGGCCCTGCAGACCGGCCTTATCCTGCTGGCCCTGGCCGGAGGGTCATTCCTGGCCAGCGGTTTTGCGGGCGCGTTCGGCAACAAAGTACCCGCTGTGGCGATTGTGCGGGTAGGCATCGGAGCTGAAATTGCGGGA
>JBBRKU010000233.1:0-4629 GCA_038231735.1 Actinomycetales bacterium
CCTACTCGATCGCCAATGGCTTGGGTGCAGGATTCATCGCCTATGTGATCATCCGGGTCGCTCAGGGGAGAGCTAAGGAAGTGCATGTCCTGATGTGGGGTGTCTCCGCAGCATTTGTCGTCTACTTCGGCGTCGGTCTGATCCAGCAACTGCTCGGCATTCACTAGCCGGGACCGCCGCTGGTCTCCCAGAAACACGGCAGGGACCCCGCCGCGTGGCGGGGTCCCTGCCGTGTTTCACCGTTCTTGGGTCCCGGCTTTTACGGAGCTGCCTTGCCAAGCGGGTTCCCCGCCGCGCAGCCGTCTCCGGCTGGCCCAGGTCTGTAGAGCAGGACGATATTGTCATCCCAGCTGAGTTCCTGAAACCCGTGCGATTTCTCGTATGCGAGGCCGGCGATGGGGGTGAAATTGCCGTCGCCACCGCCGCCTGTGTCGTTTTGCGTGAAGTCGATGATCGCCCAGGTGGCGTAGGCGGTTTGCCGTCCGATGATGCCCACGACGGTTCTGTTGGTGAGGTGCGGCACCAGCCGGTCATCTGCTTCGACGCAAACCCCTGAAGGGACCATGTTTACCATGCGCTGCTGTGCCGCCATATGCGGGCTGTAAGTCCAGGCCTGGCCGGTGAAGAGGCTGTTGAGCGGGTTCACGGCGGGGACGAGGGCGATCCCGCTGGCAACACCGGCTGCAAACACCGCAGCCGCGATAATGGGTATCGTGTTTCGATGGGGGAAGCGGAGGGTGACTTTGGAAAGTACGTCGACGGCGGCCAGGACAAGTTTCGGGGCCAGGATCGCGTTGTAGTGGAATGCCGTGGTCCAGGTTCCGGGGCGGTCGCTGAGCAACCGGCTTAGCAGCATCGGCACGGCCAAGAGGGCGTACATCAACGGCTTCCTCGCCATTGGCTGCGCCGCCGCAGTAAACCATGTCGGATTGCGATTCGATCAGCATCTGTAGTCCGGTGCGGAGCATTGCCTGATCGTCAACCAGAGCCAAGCGGACGGAACCGCCCCCTGGCGCCCCGGTCATTCGCGCCTCAGTCATTCGTGCCACCGCCTACCGGCACGACGTCGGCAGACCTATGGTCCGCCTGTCGTCGCCGCAGCCTCAGCGTCGCTGCCTTCTCCGGCCAGGGCCGTAGGGAATGAACGCGGTGATCCTGAAGTCCTTCCCGTCCGGACCCGCGGTGAGCCAGCCGCCGGCCAACCGCGCCCGCTCCCGCATGCCGGGAATGCCTCTGCCAGTCCCGGACGCACTTGTGACGGAGCTGTCCTCGGACCGCCCGGCTGCGCTGGAGGCAATCTGGACGGCGAGCCCCGGTCCGCTCCAATCCAGATGCAGGGTCACGGAAGTCCCGGAACGGCCGTGCTTCAGGGCATTGGTGAGGGATTCCTGGACAATACGGAAGACGGCAAGCTCCCGACCTGCGCCTAATTCCACTGCGTGCCCGGAAGATGTCTGGACTATCTGCAGGCCGGCTCCGGCCATGTCCTCGACCAATCCCTCGACGTCTGCCAGACCCGGCTGGGGAGAAGCAGAACCGTTATCCCCAACTCCCTCGATCACGCCCTGGGCGTCAATGAGGGCTTTCCGGGCAGCCTCGGAGATCGCCTCCAGCGCGGACCGGACCGGCTGCGGAAGGTCCTCTTTGCCACGTGGCGTGAGCCGTCAGCCTGCGCCACGATGACCGCCAGGGAGTGGGCCAGCACATCGTGAAGACCGGGGAGATCCGCGTCCGCTCCTGCTCGACGACGAGGCTCACCACGGCGGCGCGGAAACCGGCCTCTGTCGCGGAGCGGGCCACGGAAAGCGACCTGCGCTCTTCATAAGCGGCGCTGTCGGTGTCAAAACACCGCACTATGACGCCCGCGGACCGATTGCTTCACCGGACCGGTCCTCCTGGGCGGTCCAATCATTTGTGCGTCATAAGGGTAATTGATCGAAGTTCTGACCCCCAAGGAATGTTATGAAGAACTGGCCTCGTGCAAGCCCGACATTCAAGGCAGGGCTACCGCTTTGGCCGGATGTTTGAGAGGAACGTTGAGGCTGATGGCGTTGTGCAGGGCCAGTCCGGCGGCCCCAACGGCGTCCTCGGATTCGGTCCATGCCTTGACGGTGATGTCCAGCGGCAGCAGGAACTTGAGCACCGTTTCATCCAGGCCGCGGCGGAACCCGTCGTTCAAGGCACTCCACAGTGACGTGGTTTGCCCGGTCACGATGATCGTGTCAATGCCCAGCAGGTTGACCACCCCGCCCACGGAGCGGCCGACGCGGTGGGCAATGTCGGCCAGGAACTCCAGGACAGCCGGATCGCCGTCGTCCGACGCCCGCCGCAGGCCCGTGAACGATTTGGCCCCGCCAACCGCCGGCGCCGATTCTAAAACTTCGTTCAGTCCTGCGTAGACCTGCAGACAGCCATAGTTTCCGCACACGCACAGGGGCCCGTTCGGGTCGATCGACATGTGCCCAAATTCAGTGGAGGAACCGGTGGAACCGTAAAAGACCTTGCGATGGTTGACGATTCCCAGGCCCACGCCGAAGCCCAGGCCCAGCAGCAGAAAATCGTCCTTGTTGCGGCCTAGCCCAAAGCTTACCTCGCGGGTGGAGAGCGCAAAAAGGTCGTTGGAGACAAAAACGGGCATGTTTAGGGCCCGTTCGAGTTGGGCGCCGAGGTTGAAGTCGCGCCAGTTCAAGGTGGCGGATATACGTACGGTGGATAGTGTCTGGTCCACGGCGCCCGAGACGGAGATACCAACCGCTACCACGCGTTCCGGATGTTCCATAAAATTTTGCTGCTCAGTCACCATGGCCTTGAACTGGCCCAGGGGGTTGGAAGCCGGATCGAATGACGTGGTCCGTGCATTGGTGATGGTTCCGTCAATGAGCATGGACACAATCGTGACGCGCGTGGGCGTCACGCTCAAGCCGATGATGACGGCAGATTCAGCCACTAATTCGACTGGGATCCGGGGGCGCCCGGCACCTGTTCGCGCGTCGGCAGGCAGCTCACGCACGTAGCCATCGGCCATGAGTCGGCGCACCTGTGCGGTGACAGTCGCCGGCCCTAGATTGAGCTTTTTGGCGATTTCACTTCGACTCAATTGGCCGGTTTGTCCCAGGAGACCGAGAATTTCCGCGCGGCTCACAGCGTCACGGGTGGGAACCATATTTGGGCGGATGCCTGTGGTGGAAATGATTGCCCCTCCTTCTTGACTGTGGGCCCATCGGTGATTACGCTAACATCACGCCATTAATTCGGCGCCGAATTAATTATGCACCCGAGACCGCTGAACGCCTAAAGTCACTGAAGGATTGTTATGAAACTAGCAACGAAGCTCGCCGCCATAGCCGTTGGAAGCGCCCTTGCACTTGGGGCCAGCGCGTGCAGCCCCTCCTCGCCGGGACCGGCCGGTGGCGGGGAGGCTGCCGGTAATGTCAAGCTCGACTGGTCATTCTGGTCACATGGCGATGCAGGCAACAAGACGTGGAAGGACCTTGCCTCGCAGGTGACGGCCAAGTACCCGAACATCAAGGTCAACCTGACCACGGCTCCCTTCTCCGACTACTTCACCAAGCTCCAGTCCCAGCTGGCATCGGGCACGGCGCCGTGCATTGTGAGCATGCAGAGCCTGCGCCTGCCGGCCTTTGCCAAGGCAATGACGCCGATGGACAGCGAGCTGGCCGCGGCCGCCGGTTTCAAAGAAAGTGAATGGGACGCAGGGGCGTTGAAGGCCCTGCAAAGCGGCGACAAGCAGTATGCCCTGCCCTATGGCCTCTCCACCATGGTCATGTACTACAACAAGGATGCATTCAAGGCCGCCGGCGTCGCCGAGCCAAAAGACGGCTGGACAACCGATGACTTTGTCGCCGCCGCGCAGAAGATCACCAAGGCGACGAATAAGCCCGCCTTCGGCCAGTCCTTCTCCGACCTTCATATGTCCGCCCAGCTGCTGGCCTACAACGGCGCCAAGCCCGTCTCCGCCGACGGAAAACTGCAGATGACAGACAAGACTTTTGACGATTCCTTCGCCTGGTACTCGGGCCTGACAACCGACAAAAAGATCAGCAGCGTCCCTGCCAGCTCCTCCGACGTCCCCTGGGGCGAGCAGCAATTCGTTGCAGGCAACGTCGCCATGGCCGTTGACGGCTCCTGGAACCTGAAGAGCAACGTCACCGACGCGGCTGGCTTCAAGGTGGGCGTCGTGGCCCTGCCGCAGGGACCCAACGGCGGCGGCACTTTCTCCGCCAACTCCGGGTTCGGCATCTCCTCCACCTGCAAGAACAAGACCGAGGCAGCCAAGGCCATCGGCGTCCTGACGGACGCGCAGTCACAGATGGCGTCCGCCGCGTCGGGCAACATGCCTGCCCGCACCGCCGCCCGCCCGGCCTTCATCGACGCCCTGAAGAAGGACATCGACCCCAAGAACCCGGGCTACTCCGAGCAGGTTGCCCAGGTGACCAAGGACTCCTCCGCGATGGCCGTACCGTTCATCAGCACCAACAACTGGGATGCGGTCACCAAGCTGATGGCCCAGCAGTTCCAGCAGGCCTACACGGGCAAGAGCTCGCCCGCCGATGCGCTGAACAACGTTCAGCAAAGCGGAGCCAAGTAGGTCCACCCCTCTTCCGTATA
>JBBRKU010000234.1:0-4617 GCA_038231735.1 Actinomycetales bacterium
GGCGATGCGCAAGAAGGGCCTGGAGATCCCCGAGGAACTGGCACACATTGCCGAGGGCATTGCGGATTCGGGCACCACCCGCCAGGAAGCCGCCACCCTGTTGGCGGCCGCCCACTAAAGCCTCCAACTACCGGTAGAATTAACACCACTATGGCCAAATCGACTGACTCAGCATCCACCAGCCCCGACGCGGGCGGCGCGAAGAAGCGCAAATTGTTCTCACGCCGCCCCAAGGACGGCGCCCCCGCGGCCCCCAAGAAGCCGGGCCGCGTCAAGCAAATGGTGGAAATCTTCCAGATGACCCGCCGTTACGACCCGAACGTCGTCTGGCTGATGCTGCTGGCGTTCCTGGTGGTCGTTGCCGTTTCGCTGGGCATCGGTTTCTGGGTCACTAACTGGCCCACCGGTCTGATCCTGGGTCTCCCCCTCGGTCTGCTGGCCGCGCTCCTGATTATGTCCCGCCGCGCCGAACGCGCCGCCTTTGCGCAGATCGAAGGCAAGCCCGGTGCCTCCGGTGCGGCCATCAACACGCTCAAACGCGGCTGGATCATCGAAGAGCAGCCGGTGTCCGTCAACCCGCGCACCCAGGATGCCGTCTTCCGCGCCATCGGCCGGCCCGGCGTCGTGCTGGTCAGCGAAGGACCGACCCACCGGGTTCGTCCGCTGGTCGACGCCGAGCGCAAGCGGCTGAACCGGATCCTGCCCAACGTCACCGTCCACGTGATTGAATCCGGACGCGGCGAGGGCCAGGTCGAGCTAAGCAAGATCGCCAAGAAAATGCAGAAACTCAAGCCGGAACTCACCAAGGTGGAGGTCGGCGCCGTGAACAAGCGGGTGGCCTCGCTGGGCAACAAGCTGCCCATTCCGAAGGGCATCGACCCGTATAAGGCACGCCCGGACCGCAAGGCCGCCCGCGGCCGCTAGGCGCCTGGGCTGGCGAGGATGCCCCGCCCGGGGATTCGCGGTCGCCCGGGGTCGCTGCGGCCGGCAGTGACTTACATCCGAACCAGGATCGTGTTCATCGCCTTGTCGTGAAGCCCCCTGTGGTCCGCGTCAATGATCACGGCCGGCAGCACCAGGCAGAGCAGGATGGCACGAACCACGCCCGCCGCCGGCCCCGCAGGGCCGCCGTCGAGCCTCACCACGCGGATGCCGGCCACGCGATGGCCAATGCTGTAGCCCAGAGTCCCGACCAGCAGGACCTGTTCCAGCAGGAAAATGCCCAGGACGCCGAGCGAATTGTCCGCCAGGAGCAGGTGGGCAATCAGATAGCTCAGGCCCCAGTCGATGCAGATGGCAGCAATGCGCCGGCCGGCCCGCGCAATGGAGCCGGGCCCGGACTCGGGCAGCCCCAGCCGCTCCCCCGGATACCGGGAAATGCCGGATGTATCCGGTCCGCTGAGCCATGAGCCGATGTCTTTACGATCTACCACTCCTCCAGCCTACCCGGCCCTGCGGGGACTTCCGGGCCCGGGCCAAAGCTCCCGGTGGGTAGACTGAAGGAGCGGCAATCTCGTAACCTGCCCGAAACAATACGGACATTCCCGGGTAATCCCATGTCCTTAGAGTGGTAACAGTTGCAGTTGCACTGATGGCCCACACGCGGCCGGAATCCCTTATGCGTAAGGAGCATAGATGTTCAAGAACGCGGACGAAGTCCTCAAGTTCATCAAGGATGAAGACGTAAAATTCGTCGACATCCGATTCACCGATTTGCCCGGTGTACAGCAGCACTTCAATGTCCCGGCCAAGAGCGTGGATGCGGATTTCTTCGTCCACGGCCAGCTGTTCGACGGCTCCTCGATCCGCGGCTTCCAGGGTATCGCCGAATCCGATATGCAGCTCATTCCGGACCCGACGACGGCGTTCATCGACACCTTCCGCATCGAAAAGACGCTGGCGCTGAACTTCTCCATCGTCAACCCGCGCACCGGCGACCCGTACCACCGCGACCCGCGTGGCGTGGCCGAGAAGGCCGAGGCGTACCTCGCCTCCACCGGCATCGCCGACACGGCGTACTTTGCCCCCGAGGCCGAGTTCTACGTCTTCGACAACGTCCAGTTCGAGTCCTCCCCGCAGGGCTCCTTCTACAAGATCGATTCCATTGAAGCCCCGTGGAACAGCGGCAGGCAGGAAGAGGGCGGCAACCTCGGCTACAAGACGCCCTTCAAGGGCGGCTACTTCCCGGTGGCCCCGGTGGACCACCAGGCGGACCTGCGCGACGCCATGTGCATCGAGCTGGACAAAGCCGGACTTGAGGTGGAGCGCTCCCACCACGAGGTCGGCGCCGCCGGCCAGGCCGAGATCAACTACAAGTTCACCACGCTGGTGCACGCGGCGGATGACCTGCAGAAGTTCAAGTACGTCATCAAGAACACCGCCTGGGAGTTCAACAAGTCCGTCACCTTCATGCCCAAGCCGATCTTCGGCGACAACGGCTCCGGCATGCACTGCCACCAGTCGCTGTGGAACGGCAGCACGCCGCTGTTCTACGACGAGAAGGGCTACGCCGGCCTCTCCGACGTCGCGCGCTGGTACATCGGTGGCCTGCTCAAGCACTCCTCCGCTGTACTGGCCTTCACCAACCCGACGGTGAACTCCTACCGCCGCCTGGTCAAGGGCTTCGAGGCACCGGTCAACATGGTCTATTCGCAGGGCAACCGCTCTGCCGGGATCCGGATCCCGATCACCGGCTCCAACCCGAAGGCAAAGCGCATCGAATTCCGCGCTCCGGACGCCGCGTCCAACCCGTACCTGGCGTTCGCTGCCCAGCTGATGGCCGGTCTGGACGGCATCAAGAACCGGATCGAACCACCGGCGCCGATCGACAAGGACCTCTACGAGCTGCCCGCCGAGGAAGCCAAGGACATTCCCAAGGCGCCCGGCTCACTGGAAGAGGCGCTGGAGGCCCTGGCGAACGACAACGAGTTCCTGCAGGCCGGCGGCGTATTCACCCAGGACCTGATCGACACCTGGATCGAGTACAAGTACGAGTACGAGATCCGGCCGCTTTCGCTGCGCCCGAACCCCTATGAGTTCGAGCTCTACTACGGCGTGTAAGCACTCACACGGTCGGACCGGCTCCGACAGCTGACCACTTTTGATCCGGCAGCAGTCGGCAGACACGGCGTGTCCGCCGTTCGGCCGGAGTGTCGCCGGCAAACATGGTCAGTTGTCGGAGACTACGGCGGCTGACGGAGAATACGACGACGACGGCCCCCACTCGAGGTGGGGCCGCCGTCGTCGCTGCCGTCGTGCACAGCCGGCAAGGTGCATAGCCGGCGGGCCGGCCGTTCATCCACTATTTCTTGCCGTAATTCGCTACTGCTTGCCGTACTTTTTATGCACGGCCTGCTTGCTGACGCCCAGGCAGAGAGCCACCGCCTCCCAGGACAACCCTGCCTGACGGGCGCGGCGGACCAGGGTAGCCTCCGTGCGGCCCACTTCCTTGTGCAGCTCCGCTACGGCGAATAGCGCCTCCGCGGGGCCCTGGCCATCCATGGATCCGACCAGTGTCTTCAATCGCTCCACCTCCATGACGTCAACTTTAGTTGACGAACATCCCGGACGTCAATGTAAGTTGACGGAGCGCCCAGGCTAGCGCCCATCTCAGACAACCCCACATCGGTTCCGGCCGGCCATGTCGGCCCACCACGTACCCATCGAGATTATCGGCTTCGCCCAGCTGCCCGAAACTGCGGGAGCTCCCCGCGCCTCAGTACCCGTAGAAGAGCCGCTCGAACACGGCGCGGGCACGCCTGGTCAGGCGCAGATAGTCATCCTCCAGCTTGGCCGCCTGGCCTGCGTCGTAGCCGCACCAGCGCGCCACGGCCTCCAGATCCCGGCGCGAGGACGGCAGCAGGTCCGAGGATTTGCCGCTCCAGATCACGTTCGCGGAGCGAATCCGGCTGGCCAGCCGCCAGCTCCCCGCCAGCAGCGCCGCATCCGCCGCACCGACCAGTTCCAGCCGGTGTGCAGCGTCCAGTGCCTCGAGGGTGGAGGTGGTGCGCAGCTCCGGATGGGTGTGTGCGTGCTGGAGCTGCCACAGCTGGACCAGCCATTCGACGTCGCTCAGCCCGCCGCGGCCCAGCTTCAGGTGCCGGGCCGGATCCGCGCCGCGCGGCAGCCGCTCCGACTCCACCCGGGCCTTGACCCGCCGTACCTCCCGCACGTCCAGCTCCCCCAGCACGGACGGATACCGCACCCGGTCCACCAGCTCCATGAAATCGGCGGCCAGCTCATCGCTGCCAGCCATCGGTCGGGCGCGGAGCAGCGCCTGCGCCTCCCAGACCAGGGACCAGCGCCGGTAGTACTCGCGGTAGGAACCGAGGGAACGGACCATCGGCCCGTTCTTGCCCTCGGGACGAAGATCCGCGTCCATCACCAGGACCCGCTCCGCCAGGATGGCCGGCTTGAGCGGCTGGGTGAGCAGACTGGAAATACGGCCGACGACGGCCTCCGCCTGCTTCTGCGCCTCATCTTCGGGCACCCCGGGCACAGCCCGGTGGACGTACATCACATCGGCATCCGAGCCATAGCCGATCTCCCGGCCGCCCTGGCGCCCCATCGCGACGACCAGCATCCTGGTCTTCTGGCCGCCGTCGGCCGCGTGCACCA
>JBBRKU010000235.1:0-4614 GCA_038231735.1 Actinomycetales bacterium
AGCCGTGCGCCAGGAGCTGGTCCTGGGCCGGCTGGCCGGCAGCGCCGTGGTCACCATGCTGCGTGGTGCCCTGGCGGAGGGGGAGCAGATGCTCGACGACGGCCTGGTTGGGATGGCGGGTCCGGGCATGGAGTACCTGCGCGACCACCCGGACCGCGTCCAACGGTGGGCCGCGCGCGGGACCCGGTTCCGGGTCTGGACGGTGGATACAGCCCAGGACGTTGAGCTATGCCTGCGGATGGGTGTGCAGGAGCTGACCACCAACCGTCCGGCGGCTGTTCGGGCCCTGCTGCCCTGATGCTGAAGCCAGCCCGGAACCGGGAGTGATTACCCAGTCTGGTGTGATTGAGTTAAACCATGGCATCACCCATCGAGGACTATGCGCTCCTTTCCGATATGCACACCGGTCCCTTGGTATCGCGCTCCGGCAGCGTGGACTGGCTTTGCTTCCCCCGGTTTGATTCACCGTCGGTGTTCGGCGCGCTGTTGGGCACCGAGGAACATGGCCGCTGGCTGCTCGCCCCCGCCGCTGCGGACGCCGGCGTCGTCAACCGCAGCTATGTGAAGGGCACGTTCGTGCTGCAGACGGAGTGGCAGGCCGATGGCGGCAGTGTGCGGATCACCGAATTCATGCCCGTTGGAGACCGCCGGGCCTCGCTGGTGCGCCGAGTGGAGGGCCTGACCGGCAGCGTCCGGATCCGCCAGGAACTGGAACTGCGCTTCGGCTACGGCACCGTGATTCCGTGGGTAAGCCGGATGGAGGACACGAACGGCCACGAGGTGCTGCGGGCCGTGGCCGGACCCGACGCGATGGTGCTGCGCGGGGACCACCTCCCGCACGCCAGTGACCACAAGCACGCGGGCGAATTCACCGTCTCGGCAGGTGAAACGGCGGACCTGGAACTGGCCTGGTACCCCTCGCACCGGCAGATTCCCAGCGGGATCGACATTGACGCCGCGCTGGTGCAGACCGTGGCGTACTGGTCCGATTGGGCGTCAAGCTGCAGCGACGACGGCGAATATGCGGCCGCCGTCAAACGTTCACTGCTCGTTTTGCGCGCGCTGACGCACGAGGACACCGGCGGCATTGTGGCCGCCCCCACCACCTCGCTGCCCGAAGACTTTGGCGGTGCCCGCAACTGGGACTACCGGTACTGCTGGCTGCGCGACGCCGCGCTGACCCTGGAAGCGATGCTGACGCACGGCTACGGCCAGGAGGCTCGGCACTGGCGCAACTGGCTGCTGCGCGCGGTGGCCGGGGACCCCGAGGATCTGCAGATCGTCTACGGCCTGGGCGGGGAACGCAAGCTGGAGGAATTCGAGCTGGAAAACTTCCCCGGTTACGAGAATTCCCGCCCGGTCCGGATCGGCAACGGCGCCGTGGTCCAGTACCAGGCGGACGTGGTGGGCGAGGTCATGGTGGCCTTGGAGAAGCTCCGCCTGGCGGGCGCCGAGGAAGACCACTTTTCCTGGCCGCTGCAGCGCGCCCTGCTGGGGTTCGCGGAGAAACATCTCGAGGCCAAGGACAACGGCATCTGGGAAATGCGCGGCGACCGGAAGTTCTTCACGCATTCGCGCGTGATGATGTGGGCCGCCTTCGACTGCGGTGTCCGTGCCGTGCGCGTTCACGGGCTGGAGGGGCCGGTGGAGCGCTGGGAGGAACTGCGGGCCCAGCTGCGCACCGAGATCCTCACCCAGGGCTTCAACACCGAGCTGAACACCTTCACGCAGACCTACGGGGGAACCCAGACGGACGCCTCGCTGCTGTGCATCCCGCAGGTGTGCTTCCTGACGTACGGTGACGAGAAGATGCTCGGCACGGTGGCGGCGCTGGAGCGGGAACTGGTCGACGACGACGGGCTGCTGCTCCGCTACCTGACGGAGACCGGCGTCGACGGCCTGGATCCCGGCGAGCACCCGTTCCTGGCCTGCTCCTTCTGGTTGGTGGAACAGTACGCCCATACCGGCCGGCGGGAGGACGCCCGGAAGCTGATGAACCTGCTGGTGGGGTTGTCCAACGAGTTGGGGCTGCTGAGCGAGGAATACTCGATGGCCCAGGAGCGGATGGTGGGCAACTTCCCGCAGGCCTTCTCCCACCTGGCCCTGGTCCGGGCCGCGGATGCGCTGCATGGGGTGGACCGGCTCAGCCTGGCCGCCGAGGTGCAGGCGCTGGAGGACCCGACCATCCCGACGTCGGTGCAGGGAGCGGCGCGGTGAAGGTCGACGCACCGCTCCTGGCGCTCGCGGCCCTGCTGGCGGCCAGTGCCGTCAAGCACCTGCGCGATCCGAAGTTCTATTATCCGGTCATCCCGCGCAGCCTCTGCACGGACACCAGCGGAAGCCTGGCCGTGATGACGCGCGCCGAATGGGTCGCCTCCAGCGCGCTGCTGGAAGGGGCTGCGGCCACCGGCCTGCTGATCCCTGCCACTCGCAAGGCCGCGGCGGTGGCCACTGCCCTGATGTTCACCGGTTTCACGGTGGGGCATGTTGCCGCTCTGCAGCAGGCCTTTGGCCCCCGCGGGACGCCTCGGGCCAGGCTGGTCCACTCCCTGCGCCTGCCGTTGCAGGTTCCTCTCGTCGTGTGGGCCTGGAAGGTCCGCCACCCCCGGTGAGGTTCATCGACTCGCCCGCCGTCCGGGTCGGGCTGTCCATCAGCATCGCCACCGGGCTCTATGGAGTGTCCTTCGGTGCACTCTCCGTCGCCGCGGGCCTGGATTTCTGGCAGACCATGGCGCTGAGCCTGCTGCTCTTCAGCGGCGGCTCGCAATTTGCCTTCGTGGGTGTGATCGCCGGCGGCGGAAGCGGCGTCGCGGCGATGAGCGCGGCCGCGCTGCTCGGCATCCGCAACGGCGTCTACGGCATGCAGCTCAACGCGCTGCTGCGTCCGCGGGGTGCGCTGAAAATCGCGGCCGCGCACCTGAGCATCGACGAATCCACCGCCACCGGTACCGGCCAGACCCAGCCTCTGGAGCAGAAGCGCGGATTCTGGGTGGCCGGAATCGGCATCTTTTTGCTCTGGAATCTATTCACCGCCGTCGGGGCGTTGGCGGGCAATGCGATGGGCGATCCCAAGCGGTGGGGGCTCGACGGCGCTGCTGTCGCCGCCTTCCTGGCGCTGCTCTGGCCACGCATCAAGGGCAGGCAGCCCGCCGCGATTGCCGCCGTCTGTGCACTGGCGACGCTCCTGGCCGTTCCCTTCGTACCGCCGGGCGTGCCGATCCTGGTGGCAGCCGTGGTCGCGGGGCTGATCGGCTGGTTCCGGCACGGGCACGAGAAGGAAGGGCTGGAACCGGACCTGGAGCCGTACGCGCACGAAGGCCACAGTGCGCAGGCCGATCACCACCGCAGCGGGGACCATGCAGACCGCGGCTCCCATCCCCGCGGCGAGGGTAGGCCATGAACCTGTGGCCATGGATCCTGCTGGCGGCGGCCCTCGCCTTCGCCACCAAACTGCTCGGGTACCTGGTCCCCGCCAAGTGGATGAGCAACCCGCGCATGTCCCGGGTGGCCGGCACCCTGACCATTGGGCTGCTCGCCGCACTGACCATCATGAACACCGCCGCCACCGGCCACCAGCTGGTCCTGGACGCACGCGTGGGCGCGCTCGCCGCTGCCGCCGCCGCGCTGCTGTTGAGGGCGCCGTTCCTGCTCGTCGTGGTGGTGGGCGCCTGCGCGGCTGCCGGGCTGCGGCTGCTCGGCTGGCCTTAGCGGCTCAGCGCCGGCCGACCGACCGCCGTCGTCCGTCCGTCAGGCTCAGCGCCGGCCGACCAGAATCTCGATGCCGGGAATCGGCACTAATGGCGGCAGCGGGCGCGCCCCGGCCGGGGTCAGGAAGCCGTCGGTCAGGACCGCCGCGTAACGGCGCCAGGCACCCGAACCAAGGACGTTTGTTTCCAGCGCGCCGATAACCATGGCCAGCAGCGGGACGACGTCGTCGAGCATCAGGTCGGGGCGGATGCTGCCCTGGGCCTGTGCCCGGATCAGAAGCGTGCCCATCGATTCCAGCAGCGGCGTGGTGATTCCCGCCAGCAGCCTGCGGCGGCCGGCGACGGCGGAGAGCAGGTTCAGTTCGTCGCTGGCCACTTCCAGCAGGGCCTCGGCGACGGCCAGGAAGCCCCGGGCCGCGTCCTCATCCTGCAGGGCGGCGACGGCCACCGGGTTCACGCGCAGGCGCAACTGCTGGGCCAGGGCGGCCAGCACCAGTTCTTCCTTGTCCGCAAAGTTCCGGAAAAGAGTGGCTGGGCCGACGCCGGCGTGCCGGGCAATGACGTGCAGGGAAACGTCCGGTCCATCGCTGCGGAAGCAGTCGCGGGCAGCCGTGATGATCCTGTCTATATTGCGCACGGCATCCGCCCTCAGCGGTCTGCTGGCCCCAATCTCCGGCATGCTCCAAGCGTACAGCCGTACGGGTCCGGCGGCCGGATTCCGCGCCCTCAGTTTGTCCACCGTCCGTGCCAGCGCCGCGCGCCATTCCGCACGCCGTGCCAGACTGGAACCATGCTTGTAGCCTTCTCCGTTGCCCCGTCCGGATCCGCGCCCTCGAATGCCGGAACTCCGTCTGTCCCCGCCGGCAGCGCCGATGCGTCCGTGCACGACGCCGTTGCCGCCGCCGTC
>JBBRKU010000236.1:0-4608 GCA_038231735.1 Actinomycetales bacterium
ACCATGGCGGTGGAGATGCCTCCGTCGTGGCTCATCGAGACGTGCCAGCGCTTGACGCCCTTGGCCGCAGCCGCCGCCGCAACCGTGTCCTTCACCTGGATGGTGGGGCCGTGTTCATCCAGTCCGATCCAGCAGTCCTGCCAGTTCATCCCGGCGGGCGCCCCCAATGTCTTGGCCACCGCCTCCTTGGCTGCGAACCGGGCCGCCGGGGATCTGGTGTTCAGCGTGCGCTCCGCGGGCACAAAAAGCCTCTCAAGCAGGCCCGGCGTCCGCTGCAGCTGACGGCCAAATCGTTCAACATCCACCACGTCCACGCCAATCCCAATGATCATGGACCTAGCCTAACGGGATCGCGTCCGCCATAGCTGCCGCTGTAGCCCGTCGCACGCCCACTGCGCCCGGGATGCCGCAGATCCGGACCGATGCCGTGGACGTTGCCGGGGCAGCCGTCCGGACCGGCGGCATGCCCGCTGATCCGGCCGGCGGGTGGCTACTCGACGGTGACGGACTTGGCCAGGTTGCGCGGCTGGTCCACATCGTAGCCCTTGGCCGTGGCCAGCTCGCAGGCGAAGATCTGCAGCGGAACCGTCGCCAGCAGCGGGGCCAGCAGCGTGGGCGTCTCCGGGATGTAGAAAACGTGCTCGGCGTAGGCCTTGACCGCGTCGTCGCCCTCCTCGGCTATGACAATGGTGTTGGCCCCGCGGGCCCGGATTTCCTGGATGTTGGAGACCACCTTGGAGTGCAGCGAGTCCCGGCCGCGGGGGGAGGGCACTACCACAAAGACCGGCTGGCCCTCCTCGATCAGCGCGATCGGGCCGTGCTTGAGCTCGCCGGCGGCGAAGCCCTCGGCGTGGATGTAGGCCAGCTCCTTGAGCTTGAGCGCGCCCTCCATCGCCACCGGGAAGCCGACATGGCGGCCCAGGAACAGCACGGAGCGGGTGTCAGCCATGGACCGTGCCAGTTCCTTGATGGGTCCGGAATTGTCCAGGATCTGCTGGATCTTGGCGGGCGTCTTGGCCAGGTCCGCCAGGATGTCCTTGATCTCGCCCTGGAAGATGTTGCCGCGCAGTTGTCCCAGGTACAGGCCCAGCAGGTAGGCGGCGGTGATCTGGGCCAGGAACGCCTTGGTGGAGGCGACGGCGATTTCCGGACCGGCGTGGGTGTACAGCACGGCGTCGGACTCGCGCGGGATGGTTGAACCGTTCGTGTTGCAGATGGCCACGGTCTTGGCGCCCTGCTCGCGGGCGTAGCGGACGGCCATCAGGGTGTCCATGGTCTCCCCGGACTGGCTCAGCGAGACGATCAGGGTGTTCGAGGTAACAATGGGATCCCGGTAGCGGAATTCGTGCGAGAGCTCCACCTCGGTGGGGATCCGGCACCAGCGCTCAATGGCGTACTTGGCCACCTGGCCGGCATAGGCGGAGGTGCCGCACGCCAGCACGATGATCTTGTCCACGGACTTCAGCGCCGCCGGGTCTATCCGCAGCTCGTCCAGCGTCAGCTTGCCGTTGATGTCAGAGCGGCCCAGCAGCGTCTGCGCCACGGCGTCCGGCTGGTCATTGATTTCCTTCTCCATGAAGGAGGGGTAGCCGCCCTTTTCGGCTGCCGCGGCGTCCCAGTCGACCTTATATTCCTTGCCCTGGGCGGGCGCACCGTAGAAGTCCGTGATTTCCACGGACTCGGGGGTGATGATCACAATCTGGTCCTGGCCCAGCTCCACCGCCCGGCGGGTGTAGTCAATGAATCCCGAAACATCGGACCCAAGGAAGTTCTCGCCGTCGCCCAGGCCGACCACGAGGGGTGAGTTGCGGCGGGCGGCGACGACGACGTCGGGCTGGTCCGCGTGCACGGCCAGCAGGGTGAAGGCCCCTTCGAGGCGCTGGCAGGCCAACTGCATGGCCTTGGCCAGCGGGTTGCCGGTGCCCGGCGTTGCAATACCGGCGGAGACGACCGAGTTGTAGATGTCAGCCAGCAGTGCCGCGGCCACCTCGGTGTCCGTCTCGGAGACGAAGCTGTGGCCGCTGCGCAGCAGCTCCAGCTTCAGCTCGGCGAAGTTTTCAATGATGCCGTTGTGGATCACGGCCAGTTTGCCGCCGTCCACCAAATGCGGGTGCGCATTCACGTCGGTCGGACCGCCATGGGTGGCCCACCGGGTGTGGCCGATTCCGGTCACGGCCTGCGGCAGCGGCTGGTCCTCCAGCACGGCCAGCAGATTGGTCAGCTTCCCGGACTTCTTCCGGGAATCGATCCGCCCGTCTGTCACGACGGCGATTCCGGCCGAGTCGTAACCGCGGTATTCCAGCCGTCGCAACCCCTCCAGGACCACGTCCAGGGCACTGTGGCCCAGGACCGATTCACCACTGACACCGGAACGGCCAACATATCCTACGATTCCACACATATATTCAAGGATAGCTGGCACCGGCAACTCGGGACGTAGGATCTCATCCCGCCGGCGGGCCCGCCGAAAATTCAACTCTTGGCCCTTGACAATTCGTCTATTGCCGCCCGAGAGGGCAGAATCTACAGGTGACTTCGCAACGGAATGAGTCCAACGGCAACGACGGCGTCTCCCCCTTTGTGGAGCTGGACCGCCAGACGTGGTCCCGGTTGTCGGACGAAATCGAGCAGCCGCTGAACGAGGATGACGTGCTGCGGCTGCGCGGCCTGGGCGACCAGCTCAATATCAAGGAAGTCCGGGAGGTTTATCTCCCCCTTTCCCGCCTGCTCAATCTCTACGTCGCCGCCGCCGGGGCCCTGCACGCGGCCACCACCACCTTCCTGGGCGAGCAGGTGCGCCGCACACCGTTCGTCATCGGCGTTGCCGGATCGGTCGCCGTCGGCAAATCCACCACCGCCCGCGTACTGCGCGAGATGCTGCGCCGCTGGCCGGACACCCCCAATGTTGAACTGGTCACCACGGACGGCTTCCTCTACCCCAACGCCGAGCTGGAGCGCCGCGGCCTGATGCAGCGCAAGGGCTTCCCCGAGTCCTACAACCGACGCGCCCTGCTGCGTTTCGTCAGCGAGGTCAAAAGCGGCGCCGAGGAGGTCAGGGCACCCTGGTACTCGCACCTGACCTACGACATCGTCCCCGGCAAAGAGGTGGTGGTCCGGCACCCGGACGTGCTGATCGTCGAGGGGCTCAACGTGCTGGCGCCGGCGCGGCCCCGGATGGATGGCCGCTCCGGGCTGGCGGTCAGCGATTTCTTCGACTTCTCCATTTATGTGGACGCGAAAACGTCCTATATTGAACAGTGGTACGTGGACCGTTTCCGCTCGCTCAGGTCCTCGGCCTTTGCACACCCGGAATCCTACTTCCACCGCTACGCACAGCTCTCGGACGCCGAAGCCGTCGAGACGGCGCTGGATATCTGGAAGCGGATCAACGAGCCCAACCTGGTGGAAAATGTGCTCCCCACCCGCGGCCGGGCACAACTGGTCCTGACCAAGGATGCGGATCACTCGATCCGCAGAATGCTCTTGCGGAAGACGTAACAATGACCGAATTACCCCGCCGCCGGGAGGTAGCGAAGCTGCTGCTCGGCGGCTCGGCACTGGCCTTGATGACGGCCTGTTCCGCCGCCCCCAGCTCCGGGGCGCCGTCAAGAACGACGGCGGCCCGCTCACCATCCGCGTCCGGCGCGGGCCCGACCCCGCCGGCAGCCCCCGGCTCTCCCTCCGCTGCCGGTCCGGCTTCCGCCCCGGCCGCGGCAGCACCCGCCGGGTCATCCCTGATGCGCCCCGCACCCGTGCATGCCCTCAAGCAGCAGTTCTCCATCACCGACCCGACCAGTCCCTGGGTGCTGGTCAACAAGCACATGCCGCTCAGCCCTCCGGCTTACGCCCCGGTGGATCTGGTGCACCCCGCCGTGGCACTGGGCGCCGGCGGAGAAACGGCACTGCTCCGGGCCGAGCCGGCCGCCGCGGCGGCCCAGATGTTCTCCGCGGCGGCGGCCGACGGGGTGGCCATGACGTTGCTGAGCAGCTACCGCTCGTATGACACGCAGATTTCGCTGTACAACAACTATGCCGCCACTTCCAGCGTCGCCGATGCGGACACCAAATCCGCCAGGCCCGGCTTTTCGGAACACCAGACCGGGCTGGCCTTCGACATCGGTGATGGCACCGGCCCCGCCTCCTGCGCGTTCAACCCCTGCTTCGCCACCGTACCCGCATCCGTCTGGGCGGCGGCAAACGCGTACCGCTACGGATTCATCGTGCGGTACCAGCTGGGGCACGAGGCCGTCACCGGGTTCTACGCCGAGCCCTGGCACCTGCGCTATGTCGGTGTGGAATTGGCCACAGACCTGGTGGCTAAAGGGTTCAGCACTTACGAGGAATACCTGGGGCTTCCGCCCGCCCCCGCCTACCAATAGCCGGCGCAGAAGTCCCGACACGCCGAGAAGTATTCATGGAACGGTAACCCGCCGTTGATTACGGTGCCGTAACTTAGGTGCCATGTTAAAGGGATTCAAAGATTTCATTATGAAGGGCAACGTCGTAGACCTTGCCGTCGCTGTTGTGATGGGTGCGGCGTTCGGCGCAGTCGTGAACTCACTGGTCGCAAATGTATTCATGCCACTGATAGCTGCGCTATTCGGTTCT
>JBBRKU010000237.1:0-4598 GCA_038231735.1 Actinomycetales bacterium
GCCAACTCTTCGCGGACGTGCTGCTTGGGGGTTTGGCTTAACATCGCCGGTAGGTACCTCGACACGAACTCCCCTGGTGGCAGCAAGGAGTCCCGCAGGCAGGCCGCCAGGCGTTCCTCGGGGATCGGTGCGGGGAGTGAACCCTTCCAGCCGGCGTACGTATCGGCCAGGACCAGCGACAGCACACGCCCGGAGCGGCGCTGATAGAACTCCTGGGCGAGCAGGCCTCCCCAGGAAAGACCAACGATGTGTGCCCGCTCAAAACCGGTGGCGTCCAGGAGCCCTGCAAGACAATCCGCCCAATCGCCCATCCCGAAAGTTTCCGGAGGGTCAGGCGACTGACCCGCGCCGGGCGCGTCCCAGGCGATCACCGTGAACTGGTCCGAGAGGCTTTCCAGTTGTGGCCTCCACACCCGTGAATCGTGGGTAAACCCGTGCAAGAGGACCAGGGCCGGACCATCACCGGTCCGCTGGTAGGCAACCGAACGACCGTTTACCTCGGCGCCGAGCATGCCCGGCTGCGCCATCATCCCAGCCACATGGGAGTGGGCGCTGAACGAGACGATTTTGTCTCCCGGACTAGGGCGAGGCAGGAGCGGGCGCCTCTTACACATGGCTGAATGTACTGCCGGACCTGATCCTCGGAACGCAAGGCTTCGGGCACGGTTACATCTGAGGACGTGAAGTCGTCCGCGGACAAATTAACGAAACCACCGGCTTGATGCCGGTCCCGGGCCACCAAACCGTGCTCGTCAAGCTGCTGCACTTCGGCAATCGACATCAGGTACCTCCCCAAAAACGGCCCAGCCCAGCGGGCTGGAATTCTGTCTTTGAGCTTAGAGCCGGGGTACGGCGGTGGCAATGCGTCACCAGGTAGGCACATGGTCGCAGCGCTTGACGTTGGTGTTCCAGACTTTCGAGGTTCGCATGACGGTGAGGTGCCCGGATAGATGAGTGGGCCGGTGGCTTAAGAAGGCGCCCCCGGGTCAATCCGGCTCTTCACTGTCCGTCTTGACGACCCGGCTACGAGGACGAACAATGGCCGTACCGGGGTTCTCGGCGTGGTCTCGCATATTTCAGGGACACAGCAACAATAGGTGGTGGGCCGGATGGATGCGAAGAATACCGTCACGACAGGGGCCTTCGACGGCCTGCGCGCGCAGGTCTCCGGAACAGTGGTTGTGCCTGGTGATCCCGGCTATGAGGAAGCGCGCCGTGTCTGGAATGCGATGATCGACCGCCGCCCGGCCGCCGTGCTGCGTGCGGCGACGCCGCTGGACATCGCGCCGGCCGTGGAGTTCGCTCAAAAGCATCGGCTGCCGATCGCTGTCCGCGGTGGAGGCCGCAACGTCGCCGGGACCGGCACCGTGGACGATGGAATCGTCCTTGACCTTGGCGGGCTGACCACGGTGGAGGTGGATCCGGCGATGCGCACCGTCCGCGTCCAGGCTGGGGCCACGCTGGCCGATGTTGACCGCGCCACCGAGGTTCACGGGCTTGCGGTTCCCCTGGGAGTCGTCTCCGGGACCGGGGTTGCGGGGCTGACCCTGGGAGGCGGCTTCGGCTGGCTCACCCGGGCCCACGGACTGAGCCTGGACAACCTGATCTCGGCAGAGGTCGTGACGGCCTCAGGTGCGGTTCTGCAGGTCAGCGAAACCGAGAACCCCGATCTTTTCTGGGGCTTACGCGGCGGAGGCGGAAATTTCGGCGTCGTTTCCTCCTTCACCTTCCGGGCGCACCCGCTCCCGGCGGAGGTGTTCTCGGGGAACCTGGTCTACGGCCGTGACCGTTGGGCCGAAGCGCTGCGGGCATACGGGTTCTGGACCCGGGACCTGTCCGATGCACTCTCCTCCATCATCTCCTTCCTCGTGCCGCCACCGAACTGGGACATGGGCGAGGACCCGCTGATGGTGCTCGGATTCGCCTGGGCTGACCCGGATCACGAGAAAGGCGCGCAGGTCATTGAACCGCTGCGCCGCGACGCACCACCGGATGCTGAGATCATCGAGGGCGCCCGGTGGACCGCCTGGCAGTCGGCCGTGGACGGGCTTTTCCCGAAAGGGGTCCGGGCCTACTGGAAGAACACCTCGTTCGACCGGCTCGACGATGCGGTGATCGACGTCATTGTCCGGCGGGCCGCCGAGCAGACGTGGCAGGGAACCGGATTCGACATCCACCACATGGGCGGGGCATATGGCCGGGTCCCGGAGGATGCCACGTCATTCCCGAACCGTACTGCACGCTTCTGGCTCAACATCTACGGCTTCTGGCCTGACCCTGCCGATGATGCGGCCCTGATCGGGTTCGTGCGCGGGCTCGCCGCCGATATGTCCCCCTTTGCCTCCGGCGGCCAGTACATCAACTTCATGGGCGCGGAAGATGGCCAGGACCGGCGGAACCAGGCCCTGACCGTTTACGGCCGAGCCAAGCTGGAACGCCTCATCACTCTCAAACGCATGTACGACCCGGACAATGTGTTCCGTCTCAACCACAACATCCCGCCTCGCTGAGCCCCGCATGCGACGCGCGGCCCACCGAGACACCGCATCCCTGCTCCCTCCGGCCGCGCCTAAACCCGGCGCCACCCGGGAGGAGTGCCCCTTTGAAGCGAGACTAGCAGCCACGACGCTACCACCAGACCAGCACTCCGACGCTACCGATGGTTTTCGTTCGAATGATCCCCACGGGCCAGGACTTTGGGTGTTGTGTGCGTCACAGTTCCTGATTAGTTTTGTGGGTGGCCGCACCGTCGCGGCCGCCAAAACGGAAGAGGCCTCATGACTGACAAACTTGACGTGATGTTCCGTGTTGACCTCGATGGTGCCTGGGCCCGCATTCTGGTCCAGGGAGATGTGACGGCCGGGAGTGTCCAAGCCCTTTGAATCAGGAACGCCGTCAGCGCCGCGCGTTCCTGATCGCCTGCGACGGAGCGCTTTGATCGCCGGCTTCCCTGTCCATGGTGAGCATGTATCCCATTCCGCGCACTGTGGTAAGGGTCTTCAGCTCGAAGGGGGCATCGATTTTCCGCCGCAGGTAGCCGATGTAGACCTCCACAACGTTGTCGCCGCCGTCGAAGGCGGGATCCCAGACGTTGTCCAGGATTTCCGCCTTGGAGACCACCTGGTCATGGCGGCGCATCAGGTAGTGGAGGAGCCCGTACTCCCGTGCGGTCAGTTTGATGGGGGCCGGCCCGCGCCGGACGCTGCGGTTGAGGGGATCCATTTCCAGCGACCCCAGCTTCAGGACGACGGGCCTTTCGGGGGCTCCCCGACGGATCAGCGCTCTGAGCCTGGCCACCAGGACCATGAAGCTGAAGGGCTTGGTCAGGTAGTCGTCCGCACCCAGGTCAAAGGCGTCGGTCTGGTCGTATTCACCGTCTTTGGCGGTCAGCATCATCACCGGGGTCCAGATCTTGCGCTCGCGGAGCTCCTTGAGCACGTCATAACCGTTTTTGAGCGGGAGCATCAGGTCAAGAATGATGGCATCGTAGGGGTTTTCCGTTGCCGCCCAGAGCCCACTGACCCCGTCATGGGTGATGTCGACGACGAAGCCCTCGTTGCCCAGGCCGCGGCGCAGGGTTTCGGCCAGCAGCTTCTCATCCTCAACGATCAGGATCCTCATTTGCGGACGTCCCTTCTGGCGCAGGTGGCTCTAGGACCAGTATCCGCCTCGCCGGTTGAACGGAACCTGAGAGCTGGTGAAAGGTGGGAGCTTTTAGTGCACCAGGCCTGAAACCAGGTTGATGGTGGTGGCGAGCACAATGGCGCCCAGGACGTAGGAGAGCAGGGCGTGGCGCAGTGCGGTGGAACGGATGGCGTCGGTTTTCAGGTCCGTGTCGGAGACCTGGAAGGTCATTCCCACGGTGAAGGCGAGGTAGGCGAAGTCCCGGTAGTGGGCCAGTGTGTCCTCGTTGAAGTCCACGCCCTTGTGGTCGCGGTAGTAGAGCAAGGCGTAGCGCAGCGTGAAGAGGGTGTGGACCAGGAGCCATGACAGGGCGACGCTGCCCAGGGCCAGGCCGATGATGGCCGCTTTGGTGCCGCCCTGGGCGGATCCTGCGTCCAGAAGGATCAGTGCGACGCCGCCGAAGCTGGCGATCGTGGCAGCCAGGACCAGCACGTCCGAGGTGGTGCGGCCCGGGTCCTCGCGTCCGGCGTGGGCGGCGGTACCGGCCGGGTCGAGGCGTCCTATGACGGACCAGGTCCAGCAGAGGAAGGTCAGTGACGCAGCGCCCCACCCCAGGGCCGGGGCGTAGTCCCAGGACCCGAAGGATCCCACGAGCACGGCCGTCACCGCACCGACAGCCAGCATCACTGTCAGCCGCAGCCGTGACCTGTGTGTCCAGGTATTGAAGAGTTGCGTGGTCATGGGCCCATCTTGGCACAGCGACGGGCCTGTTTGCGCTTTCGCACACGCCAGGCGACGAATGCGAGTGCGGCTGCGGCGACGATGACCAAGGAAATGTTGTGTCCGATGGTTTTCGCGACGGCGAGGTAGGCATTGCCGGCGAAATAGCCGAGCAGGACGGCCCCCGTTCCCCAAATAAGGCCGCCGGCGGCGTTGAACAGCAGGAAGCGGCGGTAGGGCATCCGGGACAGACC
>JBBRKU010000238.1:0-4596 GCA_038231735.1 Actinomycetales bacterium
GCCGTAAATAAAGCACTGCAAGTAAGCACCACAGGCTAACCGCCGGACAAAGCGAACCAAGCCAGCGCGGCATCGGAGGTTTTGGCGCAGGCCCTCCCGAAGAAACCCGGCGGTGCCCGGCACCGGGCACCGCAAACAGACTTTTCAAGGAGAACATCATGACGAAGATGCGCACCGTTGACGCCGCCATCCTGATCCTGGAAAAGGAGGGGGCCACCGAGGCGTTCGGCCTGCCGGGTGCGGCGATCAACCCGTTCTATTCGGCCATGCTGGCCCACGGCGGCATCCGCCACACCCTGGCCCGCCACGTCGAGGGGGCCTCGCACATGGCGGACGGCTACTCCCGCGCCGCGGACGGCAACATCGGCCTCTGCATCGGCACCTCCGGCCCCGCCGGCACGGACATGATCACCGGTCTCTACGCCGCCTGGGCCGATTCCATCCCCATGCTCTGCATCACCGGCCAGGCCCCCGTGGCCAAGCTGCACAAAGAAGACTTCCAGGCCGTGGACATTGAATCCATAGCCAAGCCGGTCACCAACATGGCCAGGACCATCCTGGAACCGGGCCAGGTTCCCGGCGCGTTCCAGAAGGCCTTCGGCCTGATGCGCTCCGGCCGTCCGGGCCCGGTGCTGCTGGACCTGCCCTTCGATGTGCAGATGGCCAAGATCGAGTTCGACATCGACACCTACGAGCCCCTGGCAGTCGAGAAGCCCAGGGCCAGCCGCAAGCAGCTGGAAAACGCACTGGACATGCTCACCGCAGCCCAACACCCGCTGATCGTGGCCGGAGGCGGCATCATCAACGCCAGCGCCTCCGCGCAGCTGGTGGAACTGGCCGAGCTGCTGAACGTTCCGGTCATCCCCACCCTGATGGGCTGGGGAACCATCGCCGATGACCACCCGCTGATGGCCGGCATGGTCGGCCTGCAGACCTCGCACCGCTACGGCAACGCGACCATGCTGGCCTCCGACTTCGTGATCGGCATCGGCAACCGCTGGGCCAACCGCCACACCGGCGGCCTGGACACCTACACGGCCGGCCGCAAGTTCGTACACATCGACATTGAGCCCACCCAGATCGGCCGCGTTTTCTCCCCGGACCTGGGCATCGCGGCCGACGCCGGTGCGGCGCTGGACGGGCTGCTGGTACTGGCCCGCGAACGTCAGGCTGCAGGTTCCCTGCCGGACTACTCCGGCTGGGTTGCCGAATGCGCCGAGCGCAAAGGTTCCCTGCAGCGCAAGACGCACTTCGAGAACATCCCCATCAAGCCGCAGCGCGTGTATGAGGAAATGAACAAGTCCTTCGGCAAGGACACCACCTACGTCTCCACCATCGGTCTGTCCCAGATTGCCGGCGCGCAGCTGCTGCACGTTTTTGGACCGCGCAGGTGGATCAACGCCGGCCAGGCCGGGCCACTGGGCTGGACCGCCCCGGCGGCCCTGGGCGTGGTTCGCGGCAAACCCGGCGAGACCGTCGTCGCCCTTTCCGGGGACTACGACTTCCAGTTCATGATCGAGGAACTGGCCGTGGGCGCGCAGTTCCAGCTGCCGTACATCCATGTAGTGGTGAACAACTCCTACCTGGGCCTGATCCGCCAGTCCCAGCGCGGCTTCAACATGGAACAGAACGTGTCCCTTGCGTTCGAGAACATCAATTCCCCCGAGACCAACGGCTACGGCGTTGACCACGTCAAGGTGGCTGAGGGCCTAGGCTGCAAGGCCCTCCGTGTGGAGGACCCCAACGATCTGGGCGCCGCATTCGACACAGCCAAGGCGCTCATGGGCGAGTTCCACGTTCCGGTGGTTGTAGAAGTGATCCTGGAGAAGGTCACCAACATCTCCATGGGTGTTGAAATCAACGCCGTGACCGAGTTCGAGGACCTGGCAGAGCAGGGCCAAGACGCTCCCACCGCGATCATTGCACTGCTGGACTAGCTCCATGAGAGGAAGCGCCGGCATGCGCGTTGTCATTGCCCCCGATAAGTTCAAGGGATCACTCTCCGCCCCGGCCGTTGCCCGGCACCTGGAGGCCGGGCTGCAGGCCGGCTACGCCGTCCACACCGGAGTCCCGGCCGGCGCCGACCTCGAGGTAATCCGGATTCCCGTGGCCGACGGCGGTGAGGGCACCCTGGATGCCGCCGTCGGCTCCGGCTTCACACGCCGGAGCGCCCTGGTCAGCGGACCTACCGGGCAGCCCCTCCGGGCCGAGTTTGCGGTCCGCGGCCGCGAAGCAGTCATTGAAATGGCGGTCGCGTCCGGGCTCGCCGTCCTTCCGGACGGCGTCTTGGACGCCGTCGGGGCCACCAGCCTGGGCACCGGGGAACTTATCAGGGCAGCGCTCGACGCCGGCTGCCAGCAGATCATCCTGGGCGTGGGCGGAAGCGCCAACACCGACGGCGGCGCCGGGGTCCTGCAGGGACTCGGCGCCATGTTCCTCGATGCCGACGGACGGGAACTGCCTCCCGGCGGCGGCGCGTTGGCCCGGCTGCACCGGATCGACTTCTCCCGATTCTACGCCCGGCTGGACGAGGCCCGCTTTGTCCTGGCCAGCGACGTGGACAACCCGCTCCTGGGCCCCGCGGGCGCGGCCGCCATCTTCGGCCCACAGAAGGGCGCCTCGCCGGCGGAAGTTGAAACCCTCGACGCAGCCGTGGCCAACTTCGTGCAGGTCCTGGCCGGCGAAATCGGCCCCCGGGCCGAGCGCGCCGCGCACGCACCGGGCGCCGGAGCGGCCGGTGGCGTGGGCTATGCCGCCATCGCCGTACTGGCCGCGACCCGCAGGCCCGGCATCGACGTCGTACTTGAATTCACTGAACTTGAGCAACGGCTGGCTGGCGCCGACCTGGTAATCACCGGCGAAGGCAGCCTGGACGAGCAAAGCCTGCTCGGCAAGACCCCCGTGGGTGTCGCCCGGGCGGCCGGACGCGCCGGCGTGCCCGTCATCGCCGTCTGCGGGCGCAGCACGCTCGGCCGGGAGCAGCTCAAAATGTCCGGATTTCAACAGGTCTATGCTTTGACGGATCTGGAAGCCAGTGTAGACAGATGTATAGCCGAAGCGGGACCGCTTCTTGAACAGCTGGGCAGGCATATCGGCGCGCAGCTCTCGGGAAACGCCGACACCAAGGAGCACCTCCATGTCTGAAGAAACCTACGATCTGGTCATCCGGGGCCAGCGCATCCTCACCACCGCCGGCATCGTGTCCCGCGAGGTAGGTGTGCGCGACGGCGTGATCGTCGCCATCGAACCCCTGGGCAACGCCCTGACCGGCACCGAGACCATTGAGCTCGCCGAGGACGAGACGCTGATTCCGGGCCTGGTGGACACGCACGTGCACATCAACGAACCCGGCCGCACCGACTGGGAGGGGTTTGCCTCGGCCACCCGGGCCGCGGCCGCCGGCGGGGTGACCACCCTGATCGACATGCCGCTGAACAGCATCCCGCCCACCACCACCGTCGAGGCCCTCAAACTCAAGCGCAGCGTCGCCGCGGACCAGGCCTTTGTCGACGTCGGCTTCTGGGGCGGGGCCATCCCCGGCAACAAAGACGACCTGCGCCCGCTGCACGACGAGGGTGTGTTCGGCTTCAAATGCTTCCTGCTGCACTCCGGTGTGGACGAGTTCCCGCACCTGGAAGCGGACGAAATGGAAGCCGACATGGCGGAGTTGAAGTCCTTCGACTCGCTGCTGATCGTCCATGCCGAGGACTCCCGCGCCATCGACCATGCCCCCTCCGCCGGCGGGGACCATTACGACCGCTTTCTGGCCTCCCGCCCCCGCGGCGCTGAGAACGTCGCCGTCGCCGAGGTCATCGAACGCGCCCGCTGGACCGGTGCCCGGGCCCACATCCTGCACCTGTCATCCTCCGACGCGCTGCCCATGATCGCCAGCGCCAAACGCGACGGCGTCCACCTGACCGTGGAGACCTGCCCGCACTACCTGACCCTGATGGCCGAGGAAATCCCCAACGGCGCCACCGCCTATAAATGCTGCCCGCCGATCCGCGAAGCCTCCAACCGGGAACTGCTCTGGAAGGGACTGCAGGAGGGCACCATCGACTGCACCGTCTCGGACCACTCCCCCAGCACCCTGGACCTGAAGGACCTGGAAAACGGCGACTTCGCCGTCGCCTGGGGCGGCGTCTCCTCGCTGCAGCTGGGTCTGTCGCTGATCTGGACCGAGGCACGCCAGCGCGGCATTGCCCTGGAACAGGTCATCGTCTGGATGTCCACCCGCCCGGCGGAGCTGGTCCGGCTCACCCGTAAGGGCCAGCTGGCGTTGGGCTTCGACGCGGACTTCGCCGTCTTCGCCGCCGACGACGCGTTCGTCGTCGACGTCTCCAAGCTCAAACACAAAAACCCGATCACCCCCTACGACGGCAAAACACTCGCCGGCGTGGTCCGCAAAACCTACCTGCGCGGCACCGAAATCGACGGCCAAACCCCCACCGGCAAACTGCTGCGCCGCGGCGAAATCGACTAGAAGAACAGGGACACCATGTCTGTAGCCGTACATTTGCCTGCCCTCGGCGAAAGCGTCACCGAGGGCACGGTCACCCGCTGGCTGAAGCGGGTTGGCGACCGGGTGGAGATTGA
>JBBRKU010000239.1:0-4590 GCA_038231735.1 Actinomycetales bacterium
CAGGATCCGTTGCCGTGGCAACCGGTGCTCGCCAGGCCCACCTGGCTCTACCGTTTGAGCCAGGGCACGCATGTGGCCACCGGTGTTGCCAGCATTCCGCTGTTGCTGGCGAAGTTGTGGACGGTCTACCCGAAGCTCTTTAGCTGGCCTGTGATCACCGGGGTCAAGAGCGCCGTGGAGCGGGCATCGATTGCGCTCTTCGTCGCCAGTTCCGTGCTCGAACTGGCAACGGGTCTGATCAACGGCTATAAGTGGTATCCGTGGCCGTTCAGTTTCCGGCAGGTGCACTTCTGGTTGGCCTGGATCATCGTCGGGTCACTGGTCATCCATATCGGGGTGAAGCTGCCCCTGATCCACGCGCACTGGCGGGCCTCGCGCCCCGCCGCGGCCCTCGAACACGAAGCGCTGACCTCGCGCCGCGGCTTCGTGGGTGCGATTGTCGCCGCGGCGGCGGTTCTGACCGTGACCACCGTCGGTCAGGCGATACCCGCCCTGGGCCCCGTCGATCTGTTCGCCCCGCGCCGCCCGGGGGAAGGTCCGGCCGCGCTGCCGGTGAACCGCACGGCCGCGGAGGCGAAGATCCACGCGGCCGCGACGGATCCGGTATGGGCCCTGAAGGTGACCAATGGCGGCCTCACCCGCCCGTTCACGCTGGCTCAGCTCCGTGCGATGCCGCAGACCGAGGTGGTTCTACCGATCGCTTGTGTTGAGGGCTGGAGCCAAAACGCGCGCTGGGGCGGTGTTCGCGTCCGGGAGCTGCTGGCCATGGTCGGGGCCGATCCCCGGCACGCGGCAGAGGTTCGTTCTCTGGAAACCGAGGGAGCCTACACCGGGGCCCAGATACCGCGGGAGTATGCCTGGGATGAGCTGACCCTCATTGCCCTGGACGTCAACGGTCAGCCGTTGGACCTTGAACACGGTTACCCGGCCCGCCTGATTGGCCCCAACCGGCCCGGCGTGCTGCAAACGAAGTGGCTCGCCAGCCTGGAAGTACGGTAGGAATGACCGATTTGAAGAAGTCCCGGATCCTCCTCATATCCCTGGGCCTCCTGCCCCTGGCCTGGGGCATCTACGGGATTGCGACGACGGTGCCGCCGGCCCAGATCGTGGGGATCATGGTGTGGCTGGCCGGCAGCGTGGTCCTTCATGACGCTCTATTCGTGCCGGCCCTGCTCATCATGGGAGCCATCACGGTATTTCTTACCCGGAAGCTCTCCAGGGCCGGAAGGTACCTGATTCGGCTCGCGCTCAGCATCGCCGGCGTCGTCCTGCTCGTTGTACTGCCACTGATCGATGCGGCCCGCCACACCGGAACCCCCCCCGCGCTGACCATGCCATACGCCCTGAATCTGCTGGGGTTCCTCCTGGTCCTTGCCGCCGCAACCTCCGCCGGTGTCGTGATCGCCGAGCACCGGCAACACAGGCGCAACGACACAACGAGCCAAACCGCTGCGGGCCGCCCACAAGCCGCGCCCCTGCCAGCGATGAGGGAGAGGTCCGGCAGGTCGGGCACCCGCTTCAGTCGCCGTCGACCTCCGAAATAACTCCGGTTTCCACCGGGAACCTTCTCAGAGCCTTCACTGTCCGGCTTCCGGCTGCGGAACAACCTCAAAGCCTCCACGATTAGATCATGGTCCGCTTTTTGCGGGAGATCGGAAACCTTCACTGTGGCAATGAGTCAGGCCCTCTGACTCGGATCGGGAAGGAGCCACCGAAGGCTGCATTGTGGGAGCTGTTGAACCAGGGGTTGTCACGGGGATGCAGAAGCATCGCCTTTCTCGGAGGACGCTATCCCTACTGGAACGTGAAAAAAGGGCTGAGGAACGGGCCGGCCCCTGCGAAGATAACATTCTGGAGCGACGACGAACTCCGAATGCGACCACTCCGGAAGGCGGCGCAACCGCCGTCGCGTCCTTCGACGACACGCGGATTGCCGCCAGTCAGGTGCCCCCCGTATGACCTCCGTGGCGGGCTTCCCCCATGCTGCTCGGAACAACCGCGGCCAATCTGCTGCTCGAGCGGCTTCCCGACGGAGAACCCGACAGACCGCCCGTAACCACTTTGATCCCGCCACAGCTAAAAGTCAGATCCTCCACGGCCATCTGGCGACCCACATAGCCGAGGGCGGGAAGTTGACCCCCGAAAGGTTTCTCGCCTCGAACGTTGCGCGAACACAGCATGTTCAGGCACCCGCGGGCGACGATCGTCGTCAACCATCCGCCCAGGTTCTCGACCTCGCCCGCCCCTGATCGGCTGAGGCGCAGCCAGGCGTCCTGAACGGCGTCGTCGGCCTCCGTGAGCGAGCCCAACATCCGGTAGGCCACGGCCTTCAGACGGGACCGGTGCTCTTCGAAGCGATCCGCCAGGCACCCGTTCTGGTCACCGGCGGCACAGGGACCCTCGGGCGGCTGGTCGCGGCGCGGTTGCGGGACGCTGGCTGCGACGCGCGGGTGCTCAGCCGGCGCCACCACGCCGCCGCCGACGGGGCCGGGGCCGGGGCCGGGGCCGGGGCCGGGGCCGGGGCCGGGGCCATCGTGCACTGCGCAGGCAGCGCCAAGGGCGACGAGGACAAGGCCCGGATCCTGGTACGGGCGGCGTCACGGGCGGGGACGGAGCATTTGCTGTACATCTCAGTCGTTGGCGCGGACCGCATTCCGGTCCTCACCGGCGTTGACCGCGCCCTGTTCGGCTACTTCGCCTCCAAGCTCGCCGCGGAACGGATCGTGGCCGACTCCGGTCTGCCGTTCACGACGCTGCGCGCCACCCAGTTTCATGATCTGGTCCTGATGGTCGCACAGCAGATGGCAAAGCTGCCCGTGATACCGGCTCCGACCGGCTTCCGGTTCCAGCCGATCGACGCCGCCGAGGTCGCGGCCAGGCTCGCGGAACTCGCCCTCGACAGGCTGGCCGGGTGCCGGACATGGGCGGACCGCGGGCATACGCCCTGGCGGACCTGCTTCGCGGCTAACTGCGGACCACCCACCGGCACCGCCCCATCGTGCCGCTCTGGCTGCCCGGCAAGGGCGCCCGCGCTGTCCGGGCCGGCGCCATCCTTGCTCCCGAGCATGCCGTAGGTCACCGGACCTGGGAAGACTTCCTTGCAGACCGGGTCGGCGCCTGACCTCCACGTTGGACGAATGCCCTCGCGTTTTACGAGGGCATGACTCGAGCTCACTTCACGGTGAGCGTTCCGTGCATGTTGCTGTGGTACGTGCAGTGGTATTTATAGCTGCCGGGCTTGGCCGGGGCGGTGAACGTTGCCGTTTCCCCCGGTTTGGCCACCACATTGAAGGTGCCGTCGTCGGCCGTGACGGTGTGGGCTTCGGCGTCCATGTTCATCACGGAAACGGTGGAGCCTGCGGCCACGGCGTCCGGCCCCTGAAAGGCGAAGTCCTTGATGTGGATCATCATCGCCATCGAATCACCGGAGCCGGTGGACGCGGCACCCGTGCCACTGGAGCTGGTCGAGGCCGCGGTGCTGGCGGGCGAACTCATGGACGTGGACGATGTGCCGGTCGGGGCGGCGCTGGTCGGGCCGGTTGCGGTGCCTGTTGAGGAGCAGCCGCTGACCAGGAGCAGCCCGGCAGCTGCCAGGGGATAGACCCATTTTCTGTTGATGTTCATGACGGTCCTTTCGGTAGGGTTTGGGCGAGTGCGTGGCCCGATCAGGCGGGATGGCTGGAAACCGGGTGCGCGTAGACCCCGGTGTTCTCCTACATAGTTCGGCGTGATCCGCACCACGGATGGGTCGATTAGGTCCGGGCACTCGAGGGCACGTTGGCGGTCAAGAAAAGAAACGAACTAATGAATGTGGAAGGTGGCGTAGCCATGGTAGATCAGTGCCGCCCGGACGCCGGGGAGCGCCTCCAGGGTATGAAGACCGGTGCCGTGCATGAGTATGACCCCTCCTGCGTAGACGCGTGGGGTTGTGGCGTCACCATTCTGGACCCGGTGGATGATCGCCGCCGCCGACGAGCCGTCCCAATCCCGTGTGTCTACCGTCCAGAAAGCTGGCCGGCAGCCGGCCGCCGCGAGGGCGTTATAGACTCGCACGCTGAAGGCGCCTGCCCCGTACGGTGGCCGGCACAGCTTGGGAGTGGTCGTGGGAACGACGCTGCCGTAGCGACGAACCTCGGAATAAATCTGGGCGTCAGTCATGCGCGAATAGTCGCCGTGGTCGTAGCTGTGGTTTCCGAGAAGTTGACCGGCGTTGATCAGCTGCCACCCAAAGGTAGGATGCGCAAGCATGCACTGCCCGGTAAAGAAAAACGTCGCTTGGATGTTATAGGCCTTCAACCAGTCCAACATCCCGGTCAGCCTCGCTTGCGTCGCACAGTCGTCGAACGTGAGACGGACCTTGGGACCGGCGTAAAACAAATGCATGACGTTGTATTGGTCGGCGGCAGTGATACGCGGCACCGTGGGAACCGGCGGCATCGGATTGACCGCGGCTAGCGACGGTATCGGGGCCAGCGCTATCCCAATGACGGCCAGAATGGTGGCGACCATGGATCGGAAGGACCTGAGGGTTGACATCACTCCCCCTCGGAAGGGAATTGTGAGAGCTGGCAGTGCGCGATCACACCATAG
>JBBRKU010000240.1:0-4576 GCA_038231735.1 Actinomycetales bacterium
CAACCCTTCAAAAAGCCGCTTGACAACCATAGGAGCATCGAGATCCCTGTGGAGATCGCGGAATACATCCCGCCGTGCTTGCGTTAGACTAGATGTTCCGCAGATACTTGGCGGGTTGATAAAAAAATATGGGGATGATTGGTTTCGACGATGTTCGTCGCGACAGGTGAAGCGGGCCGAGGATACAGGGTTATCTCGTAAACGATCTCTGTAAAACAATAAGTGCCAACAAAACGCGCACTGACTTCGCTCTCGCTGCCTAGGCAGTAAGACAGTCCGTCAGACCGGGTGTGCTCTCGCCCCGGATCCTGGCGTCATTTAGAGGGCCACTGCTCTTAGCCTTTGTCATAGGGGCTTAGGGGACACTTATATGACTGAGCCCGGCAGCTACTCGTTTGCAGGATAGCTGGGGCTGAGAAAAACCGACGCAAACTGCGCCCGGAGAAGACCTGACAAAACGACATCGGACGGGGGTTCAATTCCCCCCATCTCCACCATAAAACAGCAGGCCAGAGACATATTGTCTCTGGCCTGCTGACTTTTCTGGCCCAAGCATGACGCGTTGCTCGGGAGTTGACCGAAACGGGTGTCAGTGGACCTTGTTGGGGTCCAGATCGATGCGGCGCAGAAGCTGGGCATTGAGGGCGACGACGATGGTGGAGATGGACATCAGTATGGCGGCGACAGCCGGTGAGATGGCAACGCCGGCAAACGCGAGCACTCCGCCGGCCAGCGGGACGGCGAGGACGTTGTACCCGGTGGCCCAGATGAGGTTCTGGATCATTTTCCGGTAGCTGGCCTTGGAGAGTTCGATCATGGAGACCACAGATCGGGGGTCGTTGCCAGCCAGGACGACGCCTGCTGATTCCATCGCGACATCGGTGCCGGCGCCGATGGCGATGCCGACCTCGGCGCGCGCCAGGGCGGGGGAGTCGTTGACGCCGTCGCCGACCATGGCCACCTTCAGTCCGCGCTGCTGCAGCTCCGTCACCTTCTTATCTTTGTCCTGCGGCAGAACTTCGGCGAAGACCTCGTCGATGCCCAGGTCCTTGCCCACCGCGTCGGCCACCTGGCGCGCGTCCCCGGTGATCATGGCCACTTTTACGCCCCGGCTCTGCAGCACCCGGACCGCGGTGCGGGATTCTTCCCGGACCTTGTCCTCCAGTGCCAGAGCCCCGATGACTTGCCCGTCGCGGAGAACGTGCAGCACGGCCGCTCCGCGGTCCATCCACGCATTTGTGGTTCCGACGATGTCCGCAGGGGTCTCCAGATGCAGCTCGCGGAGCATGTTCGGGCCTCCGACGGAGACGTCGGAGCCGCCAACGGAGGCGTGCACGCCGCGTCCGGTGACAGAGGAGAAGCCGGTGCCTATCAGTTCCAGCTGACGTGCGGCGGGGTTCTCGGCCGCGGCGCGGACAATGGCGCGGGCCACCGGGTGTTCGGAGTCGGCTTCGGCGGCGGCGGCGGCGAGCAGCTCGGCGTTGTCCACGCCATCGACGGTGGCCACGCCGGTGACGCCATGCCGGCCCTCCGTCAGGGTGCCGGTCTTGTCGAAGAGCACCACGTCCACGGTGCGCATCCGCTCCAGCGCCATGCGGTTCTTGATCAGCACACCGCCCTTGGCCGCGCGTTCTGTCGAGATGGCGATGACCAGGGGTATGGCCAGGCCCAAGGCGTGCGGGCAGGCGATGACCAGCACGGTCACGGTGCGGACCACGGCGTCGTCGAGGTTGCCGAGCAGCACCCAGACCACGAAGGTGATGATGCCCGAGCCCAGGGCGAAATAGAACAGCAGTGCCGCGGCGCGGTCGGCCAGAGCTTGGGCTTTCGACGACGACGCCTGGGCTTCGGCGACCAGTCGTTGGATGCCGGCCAGGGCCGTGTCGGTACCGACGGCGCTGATGCGCACCCGCACCGCGTTGTCCGTGGCTACGGTTCCGGCGATAACCGTATCACCGGAGCTGCGGGCTACGGCCTTCGACTCTCCGGTGATCATGGCTTCGTCGAACTCCGCTTCGCCATCGATGATCAGCCCGTCGGCCGGGACCCGTGCGCCCGAGCGGACCAGGACGACGTCGTCGACCGCCAACTCACTCAGCGGCACCGTTTCGGTGACGCCGCCCACAATCCTGTCCGCCTCGTCCGGCAACAGGGCCGCCAGCGCGTCCAGGGCTCCGGAGGCCGCGCCCAAGGCCCGCATTTCCATCCAATGGCCTAGCAGCATAATGACGATCAGCAGCGCCAGTTCCCACCAGAAGTCCAGGTTGAAACCACCGATGCCCAGCGTGGTGATCCACGAGGCGAGGAAGGCCACCGTGATGGCCATGGCGATCAGCAGCATCATGCCCGGCTGGCGGGCTCTGAGCTCCGAAACGCCGCCCTTGAGGAACGGTGCACCGCCATAAATGTAGATGACCGTGCCCACTACGGGAGCGATCCAGGCAGCGCCGGGGAAATCCGTGATCCGGTAGCCCAACAGGTGCGCGAACATCCCGCTGAAGGCCAGCACAGGGATGGAGAGGATGAGAGTCAGCCAGAACTTTTTCCGGAACATCGCGGTGCTGTGCCCGGCATGCTCCCCGTGGCGGTTGACCGTGTGATCGTCGTCGGGCATGGTGTGGCCCGGCATGGACATGGTGTCGTGGTTGTGCACGGCGGCCGGGTGATCGTTATGCTGCTCTTCAGTCACCGGCGGCTGACCGTGGTGTCCGTCGTGGTTTGGGATGGACATGACGCTCATTCCACTAACACAGAGTGCGGATTCCGTGGAGTTCGGGAACGTCAGATCATCCGAAGTGGCGCTCCGCTCAACCGCGGAGGTGAGGACCTTCATTGCGTTCAGGCCGGTTCTGAGAAAAGGGGCGGTGACGCGTGTTCCGGTACAGCCCAACTTATACCCCTAGGGGGTATAAGTCAACGAGTGCCGGAGGCCGGACCCGGGGCATGCCCGATGAGCGGTTATTCTGGAGGTAGCCCCGCCGATGAAAGGACGAGGACTCGTGCCCCACGCACTGCACCCCTTCCCTTCCCCGGCACGATCAGTGTTGGCCGTACTGGGCGCGGCCGCGATTATCATCGGCATCCTCGGAATGCATGTGTGGATGAATGACCACACCATGCCATCGGCCATGGCTATGTCAATGACAACCTCCGCCGGGGCGCCGGCCGGGCAGACGCCTGATATGTCCGGCGGCCATGCTGAAGTCCGGCTGGTATCCGTCCCGGCGACCGGTGAACACTGTGCTGAGTCCGGTCCGGGCGGTTGTTCGGGCTCCTGCGGGAACTCTACTTTGGCCGTGACCTGCGTTCTGTCCCTGTCCCTGGATCCGGCGGCACCCCTGATCGGCCCCAGCGCCTCGTTTACTGTCCCCCGTGGGGGCAGCAGCGGGCCCTGGCCGCCGGACGCCTCGTCGGCCGGTCCCCGGGCTCCGTTTCTGCTTCAACTCTGTATCAGTCGGACGTAAAACCGGCATCTCGGGCCCGTCCATGGGATTGGCATGGCTTTCCGGCATGCCCGTGGTGCCGCCTTTGGCACCTGAGCCCCACTATTCGACTCCAGACATTGTTGACCCCTGTTGAGAAGGACTTTTCTGATCATGAAACGAGCGCTAACCATTTCCGCGGCCGCGCTGGCCGCTGCCTTTGCCCTCGCCGGTTGCGGGGCCTCCCCGGGCACCTCCGAAAACACCGGCATGGCCGGCATGGGCCGCGGAAGCAGCTCCGCATCCGTTACGGCCGCTAATACGTCCTCTGACCACAACGCGGCGGATGCCTTGTTCGTCCAGGCCATGATTCCGCACCACAACCAGGAGGTATCGATGAGTGGGACCGTGTTGAAGAAACACAACATCGATGCCCGAGTTACCGCACTTGCACGGACATCCAAGCCGCCCAAACCCCGGAGATCGAGCAGATGCCCGGCTGGCTGAAGACCTGGGGCGAACCTGCCATGATGTCCGCAGGCCACTCAATGGGCACCATGATGAGCGGCGACGACACGGCCAAACTGGACGCCTCCCAGGGGACCGAGGCGGCCAAAATGTTCCTCTCCCAGATGGTTCAACACCATCGGGGCGCCGTCACCATGGCCAAGGACGAGTTGGGCAAGGGCTCCAGCAAGGACGCCCTTGCCCTGGCGCAATCCATCGTCACGAGCCAGGAAGCCCAGATCAAAACCATGAACGATCTGCTGGCCACCCTCTAACCGGCACCGTTCCTGTGTGGTGCAGGGCACGCTCCCGGGTGTGCCCTGCACTGCCTCCCTGATCTTCTTCAACAGATTCCTGGGGTTCCAAACCCATGCCTCGAAACTCCGGACGCTTGTGGTTGGGCGGTTCATTTCTTCCTTGCTGCTGGGAGACGGGTAACGAAATACGGCCGGTCACGGCGTTGGCTGATTTTTACCGTTGAGGGAGAGGCCTGCGGCCACAGCCGCGAGGGCTGCAAGGACGACGACGGCGGTGCGGCTGCCAGGGCCATGCCCGTCGAGGTCGGCAGCCGGATGCCGAAGCGGTCGGCCGTCATCCCTGCCACCGGCGCTACCCGCGTTGAAACGGTTGCGGAATCCGGCGGGCAG
>JBBRKU010000241.1:0-4569 GCA_038231735.1 Actinomycetales bacterium
CCCGGTGCTCACCGGCTGGCTGGGAGCGCGCCAGCTGCCCGGCAATCCCTCCTGGGACTCGCTGCAGAGCGTTCACGGGGCCGGCCTTCTGCTGGGCGACGTGTTCTTTACCGGCTACTACCCCGTCTTCCAATGGATCGGCTACCTGCTGATTGGAGTGGTGATCGGCCGGCTGGAGCTGCGCCGGCTGGCCGTCCAGCTGTCCCTGATCATCTGCGGGGCGCTGGCGGCCTTCGCGGCCACGGGCGTGGCGAGCTTCCTGATGGATTATCTGGGCGGGGAAAAGGCCCTGCTGGCGACGGCGGAAGCAGCCAAGTGGCCGCTGAAGTCCCTGCTGCAGGTGGACCTGGCGTGGGTTGACCAAAGCGGTTCGTGGTGGTGGCTGGCGACGGCGGCCCCGCATTCCGGGACCACCCTGGATCTGGTGCAGTCCGCCGGGGCCGCGGCCGCCGTCGTCGGACTATGCCTGCTCATCACCCGCGCCCACGATCGGATCCTGCTGCCGTTCTCCGGGGCAGGCGCCATGACGCTGACCCTGTATTCGGCGCATGTTTGGGCCCTCAGCCTGACCTCTCACGGCCTGCCGCCGGGGTGGACGGCGCAGACGCTGTTCCTGGCACACGCCGCGGCGGCGCTGCTGGTCGGGATGCTCTTCGCGCTGCTGGGCTGGCGCGGTCCGCTGGAACTGCTGGCCCACGGCACCGCAGCGCTGGCTGCATTCCGACGGCGGCAGCCGGCCCCGCGGCACCACCGGCGGGGAACCGGGTACAGACAGCCGAGCAGGAACTAGCGGAATAGCTTTCCGAGTGAAGCTGCCGCATCGACGACTGCCGGCTGATTGACGTCCAGCTCGCTCACGCTGACCAAATCGAAGGGCAACGGGGTACCGGGCTCCACCCAGAGACCAAGGATTGTCCAGGGCGGGCGCTGGACTGACCACCACCTCACCCCAGCCCAGGTGCGTTCGCCAGCGTCGTTTCGCTCGTCGAATATCCGCAGGGCCCAACCCTGTGTGACAGGACGCAATCGGGAAACGACCTGGGTGGGACGCAGTCCGCCGTCAAATAAGTTCCGCGCGTCGTCGAGGTCCAGCAGGGCCGCACTGTCCGGAACCTTGAACGTTGCCAGCGATCTCCTGCTTTCCGGGAATTGCCGGGAATTCGAACATGCCGCTGGACCAAACAGGGGGGTCGGCGAAAACTTCGCCCACGGCGGCTTCGGGCGTCAGCGCCAAGTACCACAGGTCGTAATGGGCGGGGTTATCGATCCGGCCTCTCCCCTGCGGCTTGTACAGGTATGTGGCGTGACCGGCTTTCCCGGGCGCGGCGGACCCTTCGTATGGGAAGGCCCTGTAGGCAAGCAATTTAGGAGAACGATCCTGACAAAGCCGCGTCGAGGGCGTCGATCACTTCCGTTGGGCCGCGGAGTTTGAGGACATCGATGGGACGTGCACCGTCAAGGTAGGAATTCGCTCCCTCCAGCCATTCAAGCGCTACGTCCGTGGGCCAGACCATTTCCGCCCGTGCCACTACGTAGTCCAGGTCGATCAGCGCCCGCATGTTCTCGGGGCCGGGAGTCTCCTCCCCCCGCCAGCCACCGCGTGGGTTGGCTGCGGAAGACATCAAGCAGCCGTGCCAGGGCCGCGCGGCTGCCGACGGACTCGATCAGGAAGGCGGTGCGCCACTCCACCCCTAAAGCCCGGCGGGTCCCCGAGGACGAAGCCCGGATGGGAGGTCCGGCCCTTCAGGTTCAACCTGAACGCTTTGCTGGCCCTCGTTAGTCATCCTCAAACACCACGCCCAACAAAATCGTTGGGCAAAGAATGTGGTTTGCGGGCGGGTTTACTCCCGTGCCCCGCGTCGCCAAGGTGTCCGCTGACCCGAATTGACGCACCTGCGGACAGATGCCATGGATTCAGCCACGGCGTCTGTCCGCGGCTGTGTCATTTGGCGGCAGCCGCTCAGAGGCGGAAGAGTTTGACGGCGTCCCGCATGGCCTTGCGGGCCCGGGTCCGGTCCCCCGAGGCGTCGTAGGCACAGGAGAGCCGGAACCAGGAACGCCAGTCCTCCGGCGCCTCCTCCACCTCCGTCTGGTATTTGGCGAATTCGCGGTCCGCTGCCTCGCGGACAATCCGTCCGCCCGGGGTCCGGGGCAGGTCGTCCACAGGAAGGCCACCCTCGGCCTCCAGCACGTTGGCCATCTTTTCCATCCGGGTGCCGAACATCAGCTCCCGGATCATGGCCCAGGCGCCGACCGGCGGCAGCACAACATAGGCCGCGCCCAGCGTCTTCGCCGTCCAGTTGGGGTCCTGCAGCAGCCAGACGGACTGCTGCACCATGACCACCAGGTAGAACACCAGCAGCAGGCAGATCAGACCCACCCAGATCTTCGTTTTGGACATGCCCTACGCCTCCAGATCCAGGTAGCCGTCCAGGCCCACGGTCAGCCCGGGACGGGATGCCACGGTCCGCACGCCGATCAGCACGCCGGGCATAAAAGATTCCTGGTTGAAGGAGTCGTGCCGGATGGTCAGCTGCTCGCCGGGGCTGCCCAGCAGGACCTCCTGGTGCGCCATCAGCCCGGAGAGCCGCACGCTGTGCACGGGGATGCCGTGCACCCTCGCGCCGCGGGCGCCGTCGAGCTGTGTCCGGGTGGCATCCGGCGCGTCCGGGGTGCCGGCGCCGGCGCGCGCGGCGGCTATCAGCTCCGCGGTCCGCAGCGCCGTTCCCGACGGCGCGTCCACCTTCTTCGGGTGGTGCAGCTCAATGATTTCCACCGAGTCGAAGTACCTGGCGGCCTTGGCCGCAAACGCGGTGGCCAGCACGGCGCCCAGCGCGAAGTTGGGCGCGATCAGCACCCCGGTGGGCGGGTGCGCCGCCAGCAATTCGCGCAGGGAGTCCAGTTTTTCCGCGGTCCAGCCGGTGGTCCCGACGACGGCATGGATGCCATGCTCGACGGCGAAACGGACGTTGGCCTCGGTGGAGTCCGGCACGGTCAGGTCGATCACGATCTCGGTTCCCGCGGAGACCAAAGTCTCCAGGGAGTCCGACCGTCCCAGCGCCGCCACCAGCTCCAGATCCTGCGCATCCTGCACCGCCGCAACGGCCGCCCGGCCCATCCGGCCACTGGCCCCAAGAACGGCCACCCGTACCTTTTCAGTCATGTTCCAAGCCTACGCGGACTTACTCGTCGGACTTGCCGGGCTGCCCGGCCCCCACCCATTCGACCGTGCCGTCCGTGAAGAACTGTTCCTTCCAGATGGGGACCTGGTCCTTGATCCGGTCCACCAGCTCGGCGCAGGCAGCGAACGCCAGCTGCCGGTGCGGCGCGGCGACGGCGCAGACCAGGGCCGCATCGCCGACCTCCAGCGGGCCCACCCGGTGCGCCGCCCAAACGCGCAGCGTGGCCGCATTCCCGGCGGCGTTCCCGCTGCCGAAGTCGCGCACCACCCCGGCGACGACGTCCGCCATCACCCGCTCCGCCGTGGGGTGCCCGCTGTAGCTTAGCCGCGTGACGTCGCGGCCGCAGTCGTGGTTGCGGACAACGCCGCTGTTGCTGACCACCGCGCCGCAGTCGACGGAGTCCACCGCGGCGATGGCCTGCTCCACGGTGATGGGCTCCGCGCTGAGCCGCGCGGAGAGAATTTCAGTGCTCATGACTGCCTTCCAACTGGTCGCACAGATGGCCCAGGATGGGCTCCAGCACGCCCAGCCCGTCCTTGATCCCGCCGGTTGAACCGGGCAGATTGACAATGAAGGTGCGTCCCGAGACGCCCGCATAGCCCCGGCTCAGCGCGGCCGTTGGCGTCATCCGCTGGCCGGCCGCCCGGATGGCCTCCATGATGCCGGGAATTTCGCGCTCCAGGAGCGGATGGGTCATCTCCGGCGTGAGGTCATCCGGGGTCAGCCCAGTGCCGCCGCTGGTGATGATGACGGACGGGTGCCGCGCCAGCAGATACTGCAGCGCCTGGTGCACGTCCTCGCCGTCGGCCACCACCTGGGCGGGCAGCACCTCAAAGCCCTGCGCCTCCAGCCAGCTGCCGATGATCGGCGCGCTGGCGTCCGGATAGCGCCCGGACGCGGCGCGGGTGGAGGCAATGACAATTCCGGCGCTGCGCGTCACAGGGCCCAGTCCCCGCTCTTGCCGCCGCTCTTGGCCAGCACCTTGATCTCCGAGATCACCGCGTGCTTGTCCACGGCCTTGATCATGTCGTACACGCTCAGCGCCGCCACCGAGGCCGCCGTCAGCGCTTCCATCTCCACGCCGGTCACGGAGCGGGTCTTGACCATCGCGGCCACGGTCACGGAGGTGTCCGAGAGGGTGAAGTCCACGGTCACCTTGCTGATCGGCAGCGGGTGGCAGAGCGGAATCAGCTCGGGCGTCTTTTTCGCCGCCATGATGCCGGCCACGCGGGCGACGGCGAGCGCGTCGCCCTTGGGCAGTTCCCCGGCTCCGAGCAGCCGCATGACCTCCGCCGTCGTGGTGACAACAGCCTGCGCGGTGGCCTGCCGGGTGGTCTCCGTCTTGGCCGAGACGTCCACCATCTGCGCGGTGCCGTCCTCGCGCAGG
>JBBRKU010000242.1:0-4564 GCA_038231735.1 Actinomycetales bacterium
GGCGTTTCAATGGGCAGCTGGATAGGGTGGGGGCATGACTACGGTTCCTGCCCCCAGGGTTGCCGACATCCTGGATTGGCTCTCCGTCCAACCCGAGGATGAGGCCGATTGCGCCGGACTGCTGGCCGGAATGCCCAGCGCTGCAGCCGACGACGTGCTCCAGACATTAGCGCAGCGGCTGGGGACGGAGGCTGAGCCCCCCGACCGCCGGAACCAGGACGAGCTGGCCTGGCTGGAGGCGTTCCTGCGGTTTACCCCGGAGATTATCCGCTGGCACACCGGGCACGGCATTCCCGCGGAGGTCAGCAGGGCAACGCTGGCCGACTTCGGCCGGAACCTGGCCATCAACCGACTTGTCCACGGCCGCTTCGGCATGGACACCTGGCCCTGGCTGGCCCACCACTTTGCCGGTCAGATCTACCAGTTGGGTCGCCTGCAGTACCTGATCCACCGCACGCGGGACGCCATTCCCGGTGTGGGCCACGGAGAGTGGATCCTGGGCGTCCACATTCCCGAATCCGGCCCCCTTGCGCCCGATGCCGTGAGCGCGAGTTTGGCCATGGCCCGTCCGTTCTTTGCCCATACCTTTGGGCGTCGACCGGTTGGAACCGCGACGTGCGCGTCGTGGCTGCTGGATCCGTATATGAGCGCGCGCCTGGATACGGCGTCCAACATCGCCCGCTTCGCCAGGCTGTTCAGACCATACGGCCACCCGGTAGACGCACCCAGCGACCCTGTCTACTTCACCTTCCGCACCCGCAGGATGGAGCAGCTGGATACGCTGCCCCGGGAGACGGCGCTGCAGCGCATGGTGCTCGAACGGATCGACGACGGCGGCGCCTGGCAGCTCGGCTTCGGTTACCTTCGGCTTCCCTGAGGTCCTAGCTGAGGTCCTGGCTGCGGGCAGGCTCCGAGCCCGCGGGTCAGTGGCCGAAGGGGTCCGGGTCAACGCCGGGCATCCAGGTCAGTCCTGGCGCACCCCATCCGTGGTCCTTCGCCACGCGCCGGGCCTTGCGCGCATAGCGGTCCTTCAGCCGGTCAACGTAGAGCTTGCCGTCCAGGTGGTCGTATTCGTGCTGCATGCAGCGGGCAAACCAGCCCGTCGCCTCAAACTCCAGCCGGTTCCCGTCGCCGTCGAAGCCGGTAACACGGGCCCACTCGGCGCGTTTAAGCGGGAAATGCTCTCCGGGCACCGACAGGCAGCCCTCGGACTCCTCGTCCGGATCGGGCGCGTTGCCGGAGATCTTCCCCAGCACCAGCGAGGGGTTCACCAGCACGCCGCGGGCGGGGACGTCGTCGTCGTTCTCCATCTGGTAGGTGAAGATCCGCCGCCCCACACCGATCTGTGGCGCCGCCAGTCCCACGCCGTTGGCCACATCCATCGTTTCGAACATGTCGGCGATCAGGGTGCGCAGCGCGTCGTCGAAGTTCTGCACCTCGGCGGCGCGGCGGTGCAGCACAGGGTCGCCAAGAACGGTGATCGGATGGACGGTCATGGAAGTAATCCTTGGGCTAGGGGGCGGAGGGCGGGTCAGCCTGCGATTTCGCGGCCGATGACATCACGCATGATTTCGCTGCTGCCGCCGAAGATGGTCAGCAGCCGGGACGCCAGATAGGCCTGCGCAACGGGGTATTCCATCATGTAGCCGTAGCCGCCGTGCAGCTGCAGGCACCGGTCTGTGATGGACTTGACCCGCTCGCTGGCCCAAAGCTTGACCCGTGCCGCCCCGAACGCGTCCAGCGTACCGTCGTTGAACGCCAGCATCGCCGCATCCACATAGCCTTCGGTGACCTCCACCTCGGTCAGGATATCCGCCAGGGTGAATCGGCTGTTCTGGAAATCGATGATCCGCTCGCCGAACGCGTTGCGGTCCTTGGCGTAGGTCACCGTCGCTTCATAGACGGAACGGGCGACGGCGGAGGAGGCCACCGCGATGGCCAGCCGGCCCTGCGGCAGCTGGGCTGCGGCGTACTCAAGGCCCTTGCCCAGCTCGCCGATCAGGTCGGCGCCGGGAACACGGACGTTGTCGAAGAACAGCTCGGCGGTGTCCGAGGCCTTCAGTCCCATCTTGTCCATCTGTTTGCCGGTGCTGTAGCCCTCGCCCTTGCCAACCATGAACAGGGAGAAGGAATCGTAGGAACCGCGCCCGGTCCCCCCGTCCGTGCGCGCCAGGACCAGCGCCGCGTCGCCGGAGATCCCGTTGCCGATGAACGATTTCTGGCCCGTGAGCAGCCAATCATCCGATCCATTCGCGTCCCGGACGGCCCTGGTCCGGATGCCGCGCAGGTCGCTGCCGGCTCCGGGTTCGGTCATCGCTATTGAGGTAATAATGTCGCCGGAGACCATTCCCGGCAGCCAGCGCTCCTTCACATGGTCGGAGCCATAGGCCAGCAGGTGGGGGAGCACCAAGTCATCGTGCAGGTGGAAGGCAAGTCCTACGGCCAGATGGTCGCTCCTGGCGAATTCCTCATCCATCACGGCGCGGAAACGGTAGTCGCCCATGCCCATGCCGCCCAGGTCCTCCGGCACGGCCAAGCCCAGCAGCCCTTGTTCGCCGGCAGCGCGCCACAGGTCACGGGACATTATGTGCTCGGCATCCCACCGGGCGTAATGCGGTGCCACTTCGCGGACGTTGAATTCGCGGGCCACACCGCGGAACAGCTCGTGGTCTTCGTCGTAGAGTTTCCGCTTCATCATTGCAGGCTCCTCTTGCTGGTGGTCATCCGGGCACAGCGTATTGCATGCCCAAGGCGCAGACATGCCAAAGGCCGCATCGGAACTTTCCAATGCGGCCTCTGATCGGGTGTCCGCGCCGCCGGAGCGGATACCCTCACAACCTGGGGTGAGATACGGGGGTTGAACCCGCGACCTCCTGGACCACAACCAGGCGCTCTGCCAACTGAGCTAATCCCACCATGTGCCTGATCCGTCCGCGCTGGGAACCGGAGTTCCTCAGTTGCGGCGAAATGGGCAGCGACAAATAGTCTACCTGCTCTTGGGGAGTGCTCGTGACACTGCGCCCGCTTCAGGCGGAAAAGTTCTTCGCGATTCCCTTGGCCGTGGCGGAATCCGGCCCGGGGGCCGGGACAAAAACGGCCTCACGATAGTAGCGAAGCTCGTTAATCGAGTCCTGGATGTCGCCCAGCGCCCGGTGCCCCCCGTGTTTGGCAGGCGCCTGGAAATAGGCCCGGGCATACCAGCGCCGGGACAGCTCCTTAATAGTTGAGACATCAATCACCCGGTAATGCAGATGCTCCACGATCTCGGGCATGTCGCGCGCCAGGAACATCCGGTCCGTCCCCACCGAGTTGCCGCCCAGCGGCGCCTTCCCCGGATCCGGAACGTGCGCCTTGATGTAGGCGAGCACCTTGGCCTGTGCCTCTTCCATGGACAGGCCCGCCGGCAGTTCATCCAGGAGTTTGGAGCTCGTGTGCATGTTCCGGACAAAGTCGTTCATCTGCACTAAAGCGCCGGGATCAGGCTTAATAACGACGTCGACTCCCTCGCCTAGGATATTCAGCTCCGAATCGGTGACCAGCGCCGCCACCTCGATCAGGGCGTCGGCCTCCAGGTTGAGTCCGGTCATTTCGCAGTCGATCCAGACGATGCGTTCATTAGATATAGGCACCTGACAAATGTACCGCTCCGGCCGCTACATCCGGCCGGAGCCACCCGCGCGGCCGTCGAGCCCGGCAACGCGGCACTCCGACAGGCGGGGACGCTCCGGAAACCGTCAGGGTCTCAATGCTAAAATAAGTCAGTCGTTGAACGCCTTTGGGCCGTTCCGACTATCCGACTCCAGCCAGCAGAGGACTTCAGCAAAATGACGGCAGGCGAATCGCGTGTGAGCACGGGAAGCCGGCCGGGGTTTGAAGCGGGGGATACTCAGCCGCCGGAAGCCGTCTCCGGGAATGGCCGCTCGCCGGTGGCGTCCACGGCAGCCCCGGCAACGGACCAGGCACTGGTCCCGGCACCTGCGGCCGGAGCCGCCGGGCCACGGGCGTATTGGGCAATCCTGCAGGGCTTCGTCGGATCACTGATGATTTTCGTCGGCTCGATCGGCGCCGGCTGGATCGCCAACGGCTCACCCATGGTCCGCCACCCGCTGGTCATCGCGATGCGGACCGAGGGCCTGGGCGTCACCACGGCCACGGTGCTGCTCACCGTTGGAGCCATGCTGCTGATCCGGTCCTGGCTGCGGCTGGGGCAGCGGCTCAAAGACTGGGGCCCCGGGTCGCTGCGCTCCGTCGTCGTGGCCATCACGGCGTGGGGCGCGCCGATGTTGTTCGCCGTCCCGATCTTTTCCCGCGACGTCTACGCCTACACCGGGCAGGGCCGCCTGGTGCTGGAGGGGCTGAATCCATACACCACCGGCATTTCGGCGCTGAACAACTGGTTCTCCCTGGGCGCGGATCCGGCCTGGGCGGAGGCAAAAACCCCCTACGGGCCGTACTTCCTGTGGCTGGAGCGCGCCGTCGTCCAGATCACCGGTGCCCAGCCCGACTTCTCGGTCTTCCTTTTCCGCCTGCTCGCCGTTGTGGGCGTGGTGCTGTGCGTGCTCTA
>JBBRKU010000243.1:0-4563 GCA_038231735.1 Actinomycetales bacterium
GGATCTGGAAGTGCTGGTGGAGCTGGCCCAGGACGAGGGTGACGCCGATTCGCTGGCTGAGGCGGCCCGGGAACTGGAGTCGCTTAAGAAGGCGCTCGAGGAGCTGGAGGTGGTCACGCTGCTTTCCGGCGAGTACGACGAGCGCGAGGCCGTGGTCACCATCCGCTCCGGTGCCGGGGGAGTGGACGCCGCGGACTTTGCCGAGATGCTGCTGCGGATGTACCTGCGCTGGGCGGAGCGGCACGGCTACCCGACGGCGGTGCTGGACACCTCCTATGCGGAAGAGGCCGGGCTGAAGTCCGCCACCTTTGAGGTCAAGGCACCGTACGCCTTCGGCACTTTGAGTGTGGAGGCCGGCACGCACCGGCTGGTGCGGATCAGCCCGTTCGATAACCAGGGCCGGCGCCAGACCTCCTTTGCCGCGGTGGAAGTTATTCCGCTGATTGAGCAGACGGACAGCATAGAGATCCCGGACAATGAGATCCGAGTGGACGTCTTCCGCTCCTCCGGGCCGGGCGGGCAGTCCGTGAACACGACGGACTCGGCCGTGCGCCTGACGCACATTCCCACCGGGACGGTCGTGTCCATGCAGAACGAGAAGTCCCAGATCCAGAACCGCGCCGCGGCGCTGCGCGTGCTACAGTCGCGCCTGCTGCTGCTCAAGCAGGCGGAGGAGAACGCCGAAAAGAAGGCGATGGCCGGGGACGTCAAGGCCTCATGGGGAGACCAGATGCGCTCCTACGTGCTCAACCCGTACCAGATGGTAAAGGATCTGCGCACCGAGCACGAAGTGGGGAACACCTCGGCGGTGCTCGACGGCGAGATTGACGACTTCATTGACGCGGGCATCCGCTGGCGGGCCGACAACCGCAACGCGGCGGCCTCCGGGATCGCGTAGGTTTACACCCGACCGATCGCCGTGAGTCAGGTGGCGGCGAGCGAACTCTGGTAGAGGTCCAGCAATGCCGGCAGTCCGCCGGTCTCCTCCGCACGGCGCTGCCGTTGGGATCCGGTGCCGTCGCGCTTCAACCGCCTGAGCTCCTCGGCGACGAAGTCTTCGTCTCCCGCGCTCCGCAGCGCAGGCCCGACGCTGGAGACCAGGGCGGCGACGACGTCGTCGGCCGGCGCCAGCTGCCCCGTCTGCGGGTGCACCAGCTGGGCGGTCAGGCCGTGCCGGGCGGCCTGCCAGAGGGAGGCGTCGAGGATTTCCGGCCGGGGGTCCGCGTAGGGCCGGTCCGCGTCCGCGTCCTCTATGGCCCACGCCACCAGGGCGCGGATCAGCGCGGCCAACAGAACCGAATCCCGCGCCTCCAGCTGGGCATCGGCGGCGCGGACCTCCAGGGTGGGATATTTTTCCGAAAGGCGGGCCACCCATGTGATCACCCCGCGGTCGATGATGACGCCGGTGTCCATCAGATGCTGCACCCGGGCCTCATAGTCGGCGGCGTCCTTGAAAATTGGCGGCACACCCTGGACAGGCCAGCGGCGATAGGAGATGGTGCGCCAGCTTTCGAACCCGCTGCTCCGGTCCTGCCAAAACGGGGAGTTGGCACCCAGCGCGACGATGATCGGCAGCCAGGGGCGGATCCGGTTCAGGGCCTGGACACCGGCTTCCCTGTCCGGAATCCCGACATGGACATGTAGGCCGTTGACGTACTGGTCCGCCACGATGGCGCGGGCGCTGTCGCTGAGCTGATGGTAGCGGCGCTTGTCCGTCACCTCCGGAAAGGCGGATTCCATTTTCGGTGCCGTGCCAACGCTGGCCGCCCTGGCATGGGCCTTCAGCGCGGCCTTTCCCAGTTCGGCCCGGAAGGTCAGCAGGGATACCAACGCCTCCGCCGGGGTATGGCACGGCGGAGTGGAGGTCTCGAGCTGGCACGTCAGCAGCTCGGACTGGATGTCATCATTTGCAACACGAGGGGAGCCTTCCAGGAATCCCCTCACCTCCTCGCTGATGAAACGCGGCAGGGCCGTGGCCGGATCCAGCAGAAGGTATTCTTCCTCGATCCCGAATGTCACCATGGAGGTTCCTTCCCGATAGGACTCAAACCGAGCATAGCCGTCTGGTCCCCGGACACGGAGTGCACAGAAAACCTGATTGCAGTTCTGGCATTGCAGGCATCGCCCGCGTTGCAAGCAAATTTTTGAAGACCCAACGACACACCGGGCACACTCCCACGGAATCACTGCGCGCAATGCCTATAGTCGAGAAGCCGGTGGATCCTTCCTCCAAGCAAATGCCAAGCACCGGCCTGCCACCGCTGTCCGCAGAACGGTGCAGGGCAGACTGGATTCAACACACGCCATGATTCGTTTCGACAATGTCACCAAGGTCTATGACCAGAAGACGCGTCCCGCTTTGGACTCCATCTCGCTGGAAATCGACCGCGGCGAATTCGCCTTCCTGGTGGGCGCCTCCGGTTCCGGAAAATCGACCTTCCTGCGCCTGGTCCTGAAAGAGGACCGTGCCACCCGCGGCTCGGTGTACGTGGCCGGGCAGAACGTGGCGAATATTCCCAGCTGGCGCGTGCCCAAGCTGCGCCGGGGGATAGGCGTGGTGTTCCAGGACTTCCGCCTGCTGCCCAACAAGACGGTCTTCGCCAACGTGGCCTTTGCCATGCAGGTGATCGGCAAAAGCCGGGGGATCATCCGCGAAACGGTCCCCGAGGTGCTCAAGACAGTCGGTCTGGAGGGCAAAGAGAACCGGATGCCGCACGAGCTTTCCGGTGGCGAGCAGCAGCGTGTGGCGATTGCACGCGCGGTAGTGAACAAGCCCGGCATCCTACTGGCGGACGAGCCGACCGGAAACCTGGACCCCACCACGTCCCTGGGCATCATGAAGGTGCTGGACAAGATCCACCAGAACGGCACCACGGTGGTGATGGCCACGCACGACGATGACATTGTCAACGAGATGCGCAAACGCGTGATTGAACTGCGCAGCGGTGTGATCCTCCGGGACGAGGCGAAGGCCCTGTACACCTCGATGCTGCCGGTCATTCCGGCGCCGGCCGGTCCCAGCGACTCCGGCTTCGGGGAGGCCGGAGTATGAGACTGGCCTTCATCCTCGGCGAAATCGGCGGTGGCCTCCGCCGCAACCTTTCGATGGTCACTTCCGTCATCCTGGTGACATTCATATCGCTGACCTTCGTGGGGACGGCGGGCATGCTGCAGATGCAGATCAACCAGATGAAGGGCTACTGGTACGACAAGGTCCAGGTGGCGATCTTCCTCTGCGTGGACTCCTCCACTTCTCCCACCTGCTCCGCGGGCCCGGCAACAGACGAACAGAAGAAGAGCATCCAGTCCATGCTGGATTCCCCGGCCGTGAAGCCGTATGTCACCAGCTCGACCTACGAGTCGCAAGCTGATGCGCTCAAGCACTTCAAGGAGCAGTTCGCCAACTCGCCGATCGTGGATTCGGTCACGGCGGACCAGCTGCCGGCATCGTTCCGTGTGAGCATGGTGAACCCGGAGAAGTACCAGATCATCAACGAGTCCTTTTCCGCCACCCCGGGCGTGGAAACGGTCATCGACCAGCGGCAGCTGCTGGAAAAACTGTTCTCCGTGATGAACGTCGCCTCGCTCGTGGCGGTGGGCATTGCCGGGCTGATGATTGTCTGCGCGATCCTGCTGATAGCCACCACCATCCGGCTCTCCGCGTTCAGCCGCCGCCGGGAGACCGGCATCATGCGGCTGGTGGGTGCCTCGAAAGCGGTGATCCAGCTGCCCTTTGTGCTGGAGGGTGTGATCGCGGCCGTGATCGGTGCCGTGCTTGCCTCCGGTACAGTGTGGGCGGTGGCCCGGTTCTTCATCCAGGACTACCTGGCGCAGCAGTACAAGGACACGGCGTTCATTTCCGCTAACCAGGTGCTGGTTCTGGCACCGGCCCTGGTGCTGCTGGGTATCCTGTTGGCAGGGATCTCCTCGCTGCTGACGCTGCGCAAGTACTTGAAGGTCTGAGGCCTAGGCCGCTGTTTGTAAAGTGCCCGCTCTATGACAAGTTCCGCTGCCAGTCAAGTGTTTATGTCCAGCAAGGAGAGAGAGCCCATGCCGATGGCCAACCCGGGGCGTCATGCCTGGCTGAAAGGTGCGCGCCAGCAGGTCCTCAGTGCGGCCGTGGTGGCGGTGCTCGCCGTCGGCCTGATCTCCTCCGCGCCCGGACCCGCGCTGGCGGACAATCTGGACAACCAGGCCCAGGCGCTGCAGGACCAGGCCAACGAGGTCCAGTCCTCTTTGGAGTTTGTTGACTCCGGCATCGCCAAGGCTGCCGCGGACCTGACCCTGTACCAGGGTCAGCTGCCCGGGGCACAGCAGGCGCTTACCGATGCCCAGAGCCGGGTGAGCGCCGCCACCGCGCAGGTGGAGGCGCTGGCGGCCCGGGTGGACCTGGCACAGCAGAACAAAGACAAGATCACCGCCCAGATGGAGGCGGATAAGCAGAAGCTGGCGGATACCAAAAAGCTGATCGGCCAGATTGCCGCGCAGTCGTACAAATCCGGCGGAGTGCCCTCCAACCTGACGCTCTTCTTCGGCTCCAACCCCGGCGGCAATCTGGCGGAC
>JBBRKU010000244.1:0-4548 GCA_038231735.1 Actinomycetales bacterium
ACGCCGCTTCCTGTTGATGCTCGAGGTGGGCGAGCTCCCATGCCAGCGGCGAGGTCATGTGCAGCGCCGAGTGGCGTCGCTTCTCTGGGGGTCGTTAATTTTTTGGGCGCTCGTTTTCAATATCGTCGCAGGTCAGCGTCTTATTGGGTGGCATTAACGTGCACCGTTGGTGTGGTGCACGTTTGTCGACGCATCCTATTTTTTGGTGTTGAGGCGGGTCATGAGTTCCCGGTTCGCCGCGCGGGCGGCGGTAAGATCCTGAACCCGTTCCTCGAGTTGCAGCTTCTGATCGAGGTTCTGCTGCTCGAGCCCGGTGATGCGCTGGTTCAGCTCGTCGAGGTCCTGCGGCGCGCCGAGACCGGATTCGCGCCAGACTCGTTCGCCGAGCGTCTCGGATAGCCGCCGTTCCAGTGTCTTTATGTGGGTTGCGAGGCGGTTGCCGCGTTCGTGGGCGGCAAGCAGGTCCGTATGCAGCGAGGCCAGGCTGACCGCTGCTCCCCGTGTGGAGTCGTGGGACGGCTGCGCCTGGATCGTGTGCAGCTGTGCCAGCAGGTCGCGGTGTCGGTAAAGGAACGTGCGGTCAACGGCCGCGGCGCGGGCGATGGTGGCGACGCTGATCTCGTTGCCGGAGGAATGCGCCTTGGTGAGGGCAGCAACGACGCGTTCGCGGCGCCGCGTGGTGTCGGCGCGGCGGCCTTCGATGGCGGCGGCGGTTTTCATAAACGCGGGAGCCGTGGGGATGCTCACGGCGCTGGCCTTGGGCGGACATCGGGTACCGGCGGCCGGATCTGGGGCATGCCCAGAGCCGTGGTGCGGTGGCGGCGCACGAGGGTTACGGCCTGCTCGATCTCTGCCCGGTCGGCGGGCGCCAGTTGGTCCAGCCCGGCTTCGACTTTGGAGATCAGACGGCGGATGCGGGTGATCTCGTTCTCCGATGGCAGGGCTTCGGTGCGGGCCCATTCCTCCAGGTCCTGGGTGGCCAGGAGTTTCTCCCGGTTGCGGAGCAGGTCATCGAGGTGGGCCTGCAGATCGGGCAGGTAGGAGACGTCGGTGCGGAAGTGATCACAGCCGACGCAACGGAACCGGTAGGGGCAGGCGTTTCCGCCGGCCTGGACGTTGGACGGTTCGGTGCAGAGGCCGAACGGAACAACGACCTCTCCGACGGACCGGCGCGCGTGGTCAGAGTCCAGCAGCTCCTGGGCCTGACGCCAGATGCGTTCGCCGTGCCGGTTGAACTGCATGGCGGTGACCCGGTCCACCGCCTCGCGGCGGCGGCCCTGGCCGACCTGGTAGTAGCCGCTGGTGGTGTCGAGTTTCCGGTGGTCCATGAGCTCACGCAGCACATCGATCGGCACTCCCGCGTCGGCGTGCCGCTGGGCGTAGGTGTGCCGGTAGGCGTAAAGAACGATGAGGGCCTTGTCGAATTCGGTGTCATCAACGGTCCTCAGGACCGGCATGTTCGTGATCCAGACGCGGTGGTGGAACGCAAGGCTGAACGCGCTGAGGGACCTGTCACCGCCGGGATTGCGCCGGTCTGTGGGCAGCAGTTTCAGCTCACCGACCGGGGTGTGGGGGTAGCGGGCCCGCACCCACTGCTGCTGGGCGGTAATCACGCCAGCGGTGTTCGCGCTGATGGGCAGCCGGCGGCCGAGGCGGCCGGCCTTGTGATTATCAAAGACCAGCACCGCAGAGCCGTCGGCATCGCGGGCCAGGCAGTCGAACGCCAGTGCCGCGATCTCCTCGGGTCTTCTGCCGGTGTCGATGGCCAGCTCGATTCCGGCCCTCATCGGCGGCGATGTCAGCCGGTCGAGGTGGGCGCAGATCTGCCGCATGATTTCCGGCGGCAGGTCCCGTCCGGATTCGGCGGCTTCGGGTTCCGCGGGGATGTCGGCGGCGCCGATGGTGAAGTCCTCACCGAGGCCGGCGGCCAGGGTGCCGGGACGGGTCAGACCCAGAGCCCGTATCGTGGAGAGCACGTGCCGGACCTCGCGGACGGTGCGGAGCCGGGCATCGGTGCTGATCTGACCCGTCGAGGCCAGATAGGCAAGCCGGTTCAGGAATGTCTCGATGTCGGTGCGGCCAAGACCGGCGGGAATCCGGCCCTGGTCCGGACGCATCCGCAAGGCCTCCGACAGACGAACCAAGGCGTTCACGTGGTGACGCACGGACAGGCCCGTGGTGCTCCGCCGGCCGGGACGGATCCGTCTTTTGGGCAGGTCATCGATGGCCCAGCGTTTGGCGGCTTCGCGCAACCATGGCTGACTCAGGCCGGTGAATGACACGGTGCCGGAGTTGCCGAAGACCGCCAGGTCCCATTGGTCAAGCAGGATCTCGGCTGCAGGGGTGCTTAAAGCGCGGCGGGCGTGTCTGGCCAGGGCATGGACCAGCCCGGCGAACTCCAGTGAGCGGGTGGGTGCCAGGCGGTAATCGGCGATCGTGTCGATCTGCTGGCGGCGCAGATCATCCCCGACCGCGCGCAGCTCTGCCTCTTTGGTCCGCACCTGGTCCAGACGGCAGCGTTGCTGCAGCCCAAGCAGCACCTCGATCACCACCAGCGGTTCCAGGCCGCGCAGGCTCACCTGCCCGCCGGTCCCGATCGGCGGTTCGATCCGCCGCCATAGCGCCTCGTCGGCTCCGGGGTTCTTGGCTTTGAAGACGCGCAGGCGGATTTGGTGGGCGTCACAGTAGCGGCCCGTGGGGTGGCGGCGCTGTCTTGGGCAGGCAGCCACCGCGCATGGCGGACAGGCTTCCAGTGCCCGGGTCCGCGGACCGGTGAGGAACTCTGCCAGCCCCAGGCCCAGGGCCTGCTGCTGATCGAGGTGCCGACGGCATAACCGGGCCGTTCCCGAGGCCCATTCCCGGGCGCACCCGGCCACCCCACACATGCCAACGCCGCGGTCGGGGCGGTCCTTGGCCGTAAGCAGGCCGATTTCCTCAAGGACCAGCCCCTGCCGGGCGAGCCGGTGCCGGCAGCCTGCGCAGATCCCACCCCGGTGCGGGGCTGTCACCGCGCAGCCGACCGCCGCGCAGACCGCGCGGCCCAGCAGCAGGTGCGCCGGCGGCAGGAACATGACCAGGGAAACCGGATCCCAGCCGATCTCAGCCAGGAATTCCGGTGTGATCAGATCCGCGAGTTCAACGGCGGACTGTCCCAACCGGTACGGGCCGCTGAACACATGCCCGGTACCGCCGGAAATGTACTGCGGCGCGGGCGTCTTTGCCACGCTGATTGCTGCCGTCACCGGTTTTCTCCTGCCTGTGTCCCGCGGGGGCCGGGCACCCGTTCGACTGCCTCGCGCAGTCTGGCCGGATCCGGATGCAGGTAAACCTGGGAGGAGCTCATCGAAGCATGACCGAGCAGCGCGGCGATCTCATCCAGAGTCCCGCCGGCATCGGCCAGATTGCTGCCGAAGGCGTGCCGCAGCTGGTGCGGGGTAACCTGCCGGCGCAGGCCTGCGCGCCTTCCGGCTGCAGTAATCAGCGCATTGACCGCGTCCGGCGGCATCGGTGCGCCGATCGGGGCGCGGAACAGGTTGACCAACAGGAAATCGCTGCCGCCCGCCTCAGCGACGGCCAGCCGCTCAAATACATAGGCATCAACGGCCTGCACGGCCAGTGAATCCAGCGGCACGACACGTGTCCGGCGGGACTTCGCCCAGGCCCCGTTGATGTTGTCGCGGCGCAGCACATGCAGGTGTGCCCTCGGCACCGGGCAGCCCAGAAGCTTTGAATCGGCGAGCATATGCGCGTCTGAACGGCGCAGTCCGCAGAGCTCGCCGCGGCGCAGTCCGGCTCGCGCCATCAGCAGCACGATCAGCCGGTCACGGGCCGAGAGGCAGGCGGCGATCAGTGCCACGATCTCCGCGTCACTGGCACGGTCCACGCCGGCATCAACCTCGTGGAGCCGGTGACGGGCGCGCATCCGCCAGGCCATGGCCCGGTCCTCGCCCCGTGCCTGTCCGGGCAGGTCACGGTCATCGGCAAGTTCGTAGATCAGCGGCAGCAAACGGCCGGGCGCGTCACCACTGGTCACCGCATGCACCACGAAGCCGCGGACGGCGGTCAGCACCGTGTTGATCCGGCGTGCCCCGCGTGCGGGGCGGTGGCCCGGGCCGGCAAGCACCACCGCTGTCCGCTCACCGTCCACGGCCTGCGCCGCGGTATGACGCAGCCAGATGATGAACAATCCGAGCTCTCCGACGCCGGCATGCCAGTGCTGCCCTTTGGCCAGGCACCAACGCAGGAACAGTACGATCCCGCCGGCATACGAACGGGTCGTCAGCTCCGAGCCGTCACGGCCCAGGCGCAGATGCCGCAGGAAAGCGTCCGCCTCCGGCACGACAACCAGATCTTCATCGAGGACAGTCCAATATCGAACGCCCGAAGGCAGAAGCACCGCGAAGACCCGCACGATTGTCCTTCCAGAGAACTGGAAAACCTAAACGCGACTATGCGCCACGTGCACCGCACCCCCGGGGATGTGTGGCGCCACGGCGCGGCGTGTCGCTCTATGCAACGTCCCGCAGCACCTCTGAGACCCCCAGAGAG
>JBBRKU010000245.1:0-4513 GCA_038231735.1 Actinomycetales bacterium
ACTTTTTGGCCTGCTCGAACGTCGCGTGCGGGGGAATCGGCGGGACATTGGCATCGGTGTGGAAGTCCAGCACGGTAGGCCGCGAGGCCGCCAGCGCATCGGACCAGGCACCCGCCACGTCATCCGGGGAGGTCACCGTGACTCCGGCCAGACCGAGGCTTCGGGCGAACGCCGCGTAGTCGACGTCGGGCAGGGACTGGGATTCGGTGAACTTCGGGCTACCCGACATGGCGCGCAGCTCCCAGGTCACCTGGTTCAGGTCATTGTTGTGCAGCACCGCCACGATCAGACGCGGATCGTCCCACTCCTGCCAGTAGCGTTTGATAGTGATCAGCTCCGCCATACCGTTCATCTGCATGGCTCCGTCCCCGACGAAGGCGATGGCGGGCCGGTCCGGACAGCCGAACTTGGCCCCGATCGCATAGGGAACGCCGGGGCCCATGGTGGCAAGATTCCCGGAGAGGGAGCCGCGCATGTCGCCGCGGAACTTGAGCTGGCGGGCGTACCAGTCCGCGGACGAGCCGGAGTCGGCCATCACCATGGCGTTGTCCGGCAGCAGTGGTGAGAGCTCGTGGAAGAGTCGCTGCGGGTTGACCGGATCGGCGCTGACCAATGCCTCATCCTTCATGGTTTCCCACCAGCGGGCCACGTTGGATTCAATCTTGTCCCGCCAGCCGCGGTCCTCCTTGCGCTTTAACAGGGGAATCAGGGCGCGCAGGGTGGTGGCGGCGTCCCCTACGAGGTTCAGCTCGTAGTTGTAGCCCATTCCGATCATCCCGGGGTCCAGATCGATCTGCACGGCGCGTGCCTGCCCGGGGTCGGGCATGAACTGGGTGTAGGGAAAACTTGATCCGATCGTCAGCAGCGTGTCACAGTCCATCATCATTTCGTAGCTGGGACGGGTGCCCAGCAGGCCGATGGACCCGGTCACATAGGGAAGTTCGTCCGAGAGGGAGTCTTTGCCCAGCAGGGCCTTGGCCACGCCGGCGCCGAGCAGATCGGCCACCTGCTCCACCTCCGCGCGGGCACCGCGGGCCCCATGGCCGATCAGCATGGCCACCTTTTTGCCGGCGTTGAGCAGGTCCGCAGCCTTCCGGACGGCTGCGCCGTCCGGGGAGATAGTGGGCCACTCAACGCCGGTACTGGAGGGCACCATCTTGAAGGCATGCGTCGGTGCCGCGTATTCAAGTTCCTGCACGTCCGAGGGGATGATGATGGCCGTGACGGTCCGGCTGGCGGTGGCGATCCGGATGGCACGGTCCAGCACATTGGGCAGCTGCTGGGGCACCGTGACCATCTGCACGTAGTCGCTGGCCACGTCCTTGAAGAGCGTGAGCAGATCCACCTCCTGCTGGTACGAGCCTCCCATGGCACTTTGCGCTGTCTGGCCGACAATCGCGACCACCGGAACATGGTCCATTTTGGCGTCATAGAGGCCATTGAGCAGGTGGATGGCGCCGGGGCCCGAGGTCGCCATGCAGACCGCGGTGCGGCCGCTGAATTTGGCATAGCCGACGGCCTCAAACGCGGCCATTTCCTCGTGCCGTGCCTGAATGAATTGCGGCTGGTTGTCCGCCCGGCCAAACGCGGCGATCATGCCGTTGATGCCATCTCCGGGGAATGCGAAGACCTTGTCCACATCCCATTCGCGCAGACGGCTCAACAGGTAGTCTGCGACCAGTTCTTTTGCCATTGTTTTCCTCAATTACTTGATGGCCGGGTTGCCCGGTCGGATTCTTGGGCTCAGCTGGTTGTCGGGGCGCCCCGAGCGATCAGCCGGTTGGCGGCCCGGGCAGTGACAGCCATGATGGTCAGCGCCGGATTGGCGCTGCCCTGGGTTGGCAGCACGCTGCCGTCCGTGATGTAGAGGTTGGGCACGGCAAAGCTGCGGCAGTCGGCGTCGACCACGCCGTGCTGTTCATCCGCGGCCATCCGCGCCCCTCCCACCAGATGGGCGTAGCGCTGGATGGTGATCACCTCATCGGCGCCCGCGGCCCGCAGGATTTTCTCCATGACGCCTTGGGCGGCCTTCATCAGCGCGCGGTCGTTCTCGCACTGCGAGTAGCTGAAGTGCGCCACCGGCATGCCGCGCCGGTCCGTCTCCTCCGAAAGGGTGACGCGGTTGCCCTCCAACGGCAGGAATTCGCACAGCGCGCCGAGGCAGGCCCAGTGCACGTAGTCACTCATGTATTCGCGCAGCTTCGCCCCCCAATGGCCCTGGGCTGCGACGTGTTCGGCCCAGGTGATGGGCAGCGGGGACACGGTCTGGATGGAGAAACCGCGCTTGTACGCCTTGGTGGGATCCGTCTCATAGAATTCCTCGCTGCTCACCTCCGGCGGGGGCGCCGTCCACATCCGCACCTCCGCGTCGAAGCGGCCGGCGGTCTGGGGCGCCCCCTGGACCATGAGGTAGCGGCCCACCTGGTCGAAGTTGTTGCAGAGGCCGTCCGGAAAGCGCTTCGATGCCGAGTTGAGCAGCAGCCGCGGCGTCTCGATGGAGTAACCGGCAGCGGCAACCATCTTTGCCCGCTGGAACCGCTCACGGCCATCGCGGAAATAGTGCACGCCGGTCGCCCTTCCGGTGGCGTCGTCGACGGCGATACGGGTCACCATCGAGTCCGGCCGCACCTCGGCTCCGCGGGCCAGGGCATCCGGAATGTGCGTGATCAGGGGAGAGGCCTTGGCATTGACCTTGCAGCCCTGCAGGCAGAACCCCCGGTAAATGCAGTGCGGGCGGTTTCCGAACCGGCCGTTCGTGATGGCCACCGGACCTACTTTGGCCGTGATGCCGCAGGCCAGGGCGCCGCGCTGGAAGAGTTCGCCGTTGCCCGAGACCGGATGCGGGCGGTGCGGGTAGGAGTGCGGATCGCCCCAGGGCCATCGCTCACCGGCCACCGGCAGCTCGCCCTCAATGTCCTCGTAGAAGCGCCGCAGCTCCTGGTAATCCAGCGGCCAGTCCGCGCCCACCCCGTCCTGGCTGCGGGTCCGGAAGTCGCTGGGGTGGAAACGCGGTGTGTAGCCCGCGTAGTGCACCATCGAGCCGCCCACACCGCGCCCGGAGTTGTTGGAACCCAGCGGCACGGGATCCTCGCCGTCGATCACCCGGGGCTCGGTCCAGTACAAATGATGGGATCCCGCCTCGTCGCTGACCCAGTCCTTTTCCGGATCCCAGAATGGTCCGGCATCCAGCGCCACGACCCGCCAGCCGGCCCGCGCCAGCCGCTGCAGCAGCGTGGAGCCGCCGGCACCGCATCCGACTATCACAACGTCCACCTCGTCGTCGTCGTCGAAGCGGCGCATATCCTCGCGCAACCCGTGGTCCAGCCCCGGCCCGGCCGGAAGCAGCCAGGCGGAGGCGTTGCGGTCCTTCACTGAGCCCATCAGCGCTGCCTTCCCGTTGGGGACTGCCTGTTTGCTCTGGCCGGATCCTGCCGGGGCCGGGCGTCCGCCACCTCGAAGGGCTCGCGGGCGTCCAGGCCCAGATTCCTGTAACCGCGGGGGTAGGCCGGACCGGCAAAGCCGATTTCATCCCACGCGGAGGGGTGGGAGTAGAAGGCCGTGCACGCATACCGGGTCCACAGGCTCCAGATGTGCGCGCCGGAGAACTCGTGCCATTGGGTGGCGTCCTGAATGCTCTCAAGCATGGCGATCTGATCCTGCCAGGGGACCAGGGCAAAGGAGACCCCGTGCCGGGAAAAAGCATCCTCATCCAGGGCTGCCAGCGAGGCACGCCAGGATTCGCCGTCCGGGGCCATCCCGTCATAGTGCCAGCCATCGGTCTGGTTTTCCGCCAGACGCGAGTCCACCATATTCACCACCGGCACGCGCGGTTCCCGGCGCTGGTCGAGCAGCTGGTCGAAAAGTGCCCGCGCAGCAGCCTCCTCGGCGGGGGTGAAAAACCGCAGATCCGCCGGCCTGCCCAGCCGGGCGAGGACCACTCCCGTGGTCACATCGTCCCAGTGCGGGGACTGTGCCTGGGCCTCAAAGCCCGGAAAGCGGCCGCCGCCGGCCTTCGGATCCAGCGGTGGCGCCGTCACTTTTCCCTCCTGAGAACCGCGGCGAGCAGGCCCATGCCACCGACCATCGTCACCAGCAGCGGCGCCATCAGCGGCGGCCCCATCTCCATGTTGTAGCGAAAGTTGGAAAAACCGCCGGGCTTCTGTGCGATCCCGCGGGCATGGAGATACGTCCCCTGCAGTCCGTTGGCGACGATCGCGGCGGAGGCAATGGGCAGGGCGGTCTTGGCCATCCGTTTGCTGAACACGCCGGCGATGCCGGCGGCCGCTGCCACGGGGCCCAGGGCGACGGGAAGCCACATGAGCTTGTTGCCGAAACTGGCCTTGTCGTGCTCAAAATAGATTTCCGCCGCGGTCACCAGGGCACCGATGGCGGTCAGCCCGGAAAGGGAGCGTTCAAAGCGCCCGGTCTCCACATTGCGGACCATCCGGTCAATACCGTGGATGGCAATTTCAGGCCCGACTGGCTTTTTCATGGGGCTATTCCTTCTCCGTGA
>JBBRKU010000246.1:0-4495 GCA_038231735.1 Actinomycetales bacterium
GCTTCGCCCGCCAGATCGACGACGTCGAGCTGCCGCTGGAGGAAACCCTGCCGCTGCTGCAGACGCTCGCGGAGCTCAATCTGGGGGCCGCCTCGATCGACCTGGCCCGGCTGAACCTGCGCTACAAGGCGCAGCTGGGAACCGACGCCCAGCCGCTGGAAAGCTTCCTGCGCACGGAACTGGCCGACGTCGTCGACCGTCATGGGTTCGACGAGCGCACCAGCACGGACGTCGTTCTGTATGGATTCGGCCGGATCGGCCGGCTGCTGGCCCGGATCATGATTGAACACTCGGGCGGGGGACACGGACTGCGGCTGCGGGCGATTGTGGTGCGCCGCGGCTCCGATCAGGACCTGGTGAAGCGGGCCAGCCTGCTGCGCCGCGACTCCGTGCATGGACCATTCGACGGCACCATCACGGTGGACCCGGAGGCCAACACCATCCTGGCCAACGGCACGCTGATCCAGGTCATCTACTCGGACAACCCGGCGGCCATCGACTACACCGCGTACGGCATCCACGATGCGCTGGTGGTGGACAACACGGGACGCTGGCGCGATGCCGACGGCCTGTCCCAGCACCTGCAGAGCCGCGGCGTTGCCCGCGTGCTGCTCACCGCGCCCGGGAAGGGCGAGCTGAAGAACATTGTGCATGGCATCAACCACGCCGCCATCTCCGCCTCGGACAAGATCGTCACCGCCGCCTCCTGCACCACCAACGCGATCACCCCGGTACTCAAGGCCATCAATGACAAGTTCGGCGTGCTGCACGGGCACGTGGAGACGGTGCACTCTTTCACCAATGACCAGAACCTGACCGACAACTTCCACAAGGGAGACCGCCGCGGCCGTTCCGCCGCGCTTAACATGGTGCTCACCGAGACCGGCGCCGCCAAGGCCGTGGCGAAGGCGCTGCCGGAGCTGGCCGGCAAACTCACCGGCAACTCGATCCGGGTGCCAACCCCGGACGTTTCCATGGCCATCCTGAACCTGACCCTGGAGAAGGGGACCAGCAAGGACGAAGTCAACACGTACCTGCGGAACATGTCCCTGCATTCGGAGCTGCACAAGCAGATCGACTACGTGGATTCGCCCGAGGTGGTCTCCACGGACTTCGTCGGCTCACGCCGCGCCGGCATTGTCGACGGCCTGGCGACCATCGCCGACGGCACCAACCTGGTGCTCTACGTCTGGTACGACAACGAATTCGGCTACAGCTGCCAGGTCATCCGCGTGATGGAGGAAATGACCGGCGTGCATCCGCGCGCCTTCCCGGCCAACCTGCCGGAGACTGCGCTCGCGAACGGCTGGACCGAACAGTCCGCGCTCGCTCCCACGGCCTGAGACTGCCCGGCCGGCAGGTATACTGGAAAGCTGGATGGGGTGGCCAGGCGGTCGCGCGCCACGCAAGTGGCTCGAGGAACGTCCGGGCTCCGCAGAGCAGAGTGGTGGGTAACGCCCACTCGGGGTAACCCGCAGGAAAGTGCCACAGAAAACAGACCGCCTGCCTTCCGTCCCGTGAAAACACGGGCGGAGGGACAGGTAAGGGTGAAACGGTGGTGTAAGAGACCACCAGTTCCCTGGGTGACCAGGGAAGCTAGGTAAACCCCGCTCGGAGCAAGGCCAGACAGGGCATGTTTGAGGGCTGCTCGCCCGAGTGTCCGGGTAGGCCGCTGGAGGGCGCCGGTAACGGCGTTCGTAGATGGATGGCTGCCTCTCCCATCGCGGTAACGCGACGGGATGACAGAACCCGGCGTATCGGCTGCCCCATCCACCCCTGCTGCGACCAGCGAGGGTTAGTCGCCCTTCACATTGACGATCTGGCGCAGCACGTGCCGCACCTTCACCAGGTCCTTGGCATCGTCCATCACGACGTCGATGCTCTTGTAGGCGGCCGGGATCTCGTCAAGGAAGGCATCGGTGTCGCTGTACTCGATACCTGCCATCGCGGCGCGCAGCTGGTCCCGGGTGAAGGTTTTCCGGGCGCGGGTGCGCGAGTAGGCACGGCCGGCGCCGTGCGGTGCGGAGTTCAACGACGGCGGGTAGCCCATGCCGGTGAGCACGTAGGACGCCGTTCCCATGGATCCGGGTATGAGTCCGGGCCGTCCCGGCGACGCATCGATGGCGCCCTTGCGGGACAGCCACACATCCTTTCCGTAGTGGCGCTCCTGGCTCGTGCAATTGTGGTGGCAGTTGATCCGCTCCCGTTCCACCACCGGTGCCCCGATCCAGCCGCTGAAATCGCTGACCACCCGGTCCATCATCTCTTCGCGGTTGAGCAGCGCGTATTTCTGCGCCCACAGCAGCTCCCTGATGTACCGGTCGAACGGCCTTGTTCCCTCCACCAGGTAGGCCAGATACCGGTCCGGCAGGCCGATGTGGTTCTGCCGGCAGTGATCCTGCGCCAGCTGGATGGTGCTGCGCGATCTTGTTGCCCACGCCGCGGGAGCCGGAGTGCAGGAAGAGCCACACCGCCTCGGTTTCGTCCAGGGAGACTTCGATGAAGTGGTTGCCCGAGCCAAGGCTGCCCAGCTGCAGCGCCCAGTTTCTGAGGTAGATGGCCGGATCGAACCCTTCCTCCGAGGCGAGTTTCCGCAGGGATTCCACCCTTGGGCCGGCGGTGGCTTGAACCGGGGAATTGTTGCGGCCGGCGGATAGCGGAATGGACCGTTCAATGCTCCGCCGGAGCGCCTTCCGGTCAAGGCGGACAATGTCCCGCGATGTGAACTGCGTGCGGACAGCGATCATCCCGCAGCCAATGTCCACGCCCACGGCGGCGGGAATGATGGCGCCCAAGGTAGGAATAACCGAGCCCACGGCCGCCCCCTTGCCCAGGTGTGCGTCCGGCATCGAGGCCAAGTGTGATCCACTCCATCTGACTAGGCTCCCGCAGGCTTGCCCCAGCGGCAACGCGGTCTGTGGACAGGGGACTTTGGCCGGTCCGGCTGCCCTAGACTTCCGGTGGAAGCACGACGACGACGGCGGTCAGGACGGGAGCGGGGAAAGCATCATGCGCTGGGCCCATCACCGCCGGCGGCACCGTGTGCCGGGCCTTGCGGTCGCCGTCGTCGTGGCCGCGCTGCTGGCCGGACTGCTGACAACGCTGTATGTCCGGGGCCGGTTCTTTCCCACCGCGCCCGGCGGCGAAAGCCGGCAGGACATCGTCGTCGAACCCGGACCGCAGGGAGCAGCGGGTCCGGCGCAGCGCGTCCGGCCGGCAGCCGCGCTGGCCGTGCTGGAAATACTGGAGGTCAAGGGCCGGGCGGCGCGGAACAACTACGACAGGCTGGCGTTCGGCCCGGCGTGGCTGGATGTGGACCGGAACGGCTGCGACACCCGCAACGACGTCCTGCGCCGGGACCTCACCGATCTGCAGCTGGTCAAGGGTTCCTTTTGCCAGGTGGCTGCCGGGAAGCTGGCGGAGCCCTACACCGGCCGGACCCTGGAATTCAGCCGCGGCGCCGAGACAAGCAAGGCCATCCAGATCGACCACGTCGTCGCGCTCGGGGACGCCTGGCAGAAGGGCGCCCAGCAGCTGTCGGCCCAGAAGCGCCAGAGCCTGGGCAATGATCCGCTGAACCTGATCGCCGTCGATGGTCCCGCGAACGTGGAGAAAAGTGACGCCGACGCCGCCTCCTGGCTGCCGCCGAACAAGGCCTTCCGCTGCCAGTACGTCGCGCGCCAGATTTCGGTGAAGGTCGTCTACAAGCTCTGGGTCACGCAGGCGGAAAAGGACGCGATGAAGCGGGTGCTCTCCAGCTGTCCGGGACAGCAGACCCTCGAATCCGGATACCGGCCCAGCGTTCCTGTGCTTCCCGGACTTCCCGGCGAGTCCTCTGGTGGGCCGTCGGAAAGGGTGCCATGATGCCAATATGAGTCGAATCCAGTACGTGAACGCGGTGAAATTGGCCCAGGACAACCTGGAGGAAGCCAACCGGCAGCTGACCCACGCCAAACAGGACTACGCCCAAGGCAATATTTCGCCCGAGCGGCTGCACCAGCTGGAGGAGCTGCGCGATATCGCGGCGCAGGACCTGCAGCGGGTCATCAAGGAGAACTAGCGCACGGTTCCAGTGGAGGTCACCGGTCCCCGCCGACCGGTGACCTATTGACCCGCGTTTAGTTGATCTGCGCCCCGCTGCGGCTCTGCGTACCGATCGGCACCAGGCTCAGATCCGGGTTGTTCTTCTGCACGCGGCGCAGCGCCCACACATCGTTGAACAGGGCCAGGTATTCGCCGTCGGAGCGGACCAGCACCTCGGCGCCGTGGACCAGGCCGAGCGTGGTCATGGCGTCCGCCGTCGTCAGCCGGGCCAGCGAGTAGGGAAGGCGCTCCAGCCGCATCGGCGCGTTGAAGTCGTGTGTCATGCGGTCCTCCACCACCTCGAATTGCATCGGACCGACGGCGGCCAGCACCGGCGCCTGGTCCCCGCGCAGATCGGAGCGCAGCACCTGGATGACGCCCTCGTGCTCCAACTGGTCGATCCCGCGCCGGA
>JBBRKU010000247.1:0-4490 GCA_038231735.1 Actinomycetales bacterium
GCCGACCCTGAAGGTCGCAGTGTCGTCCCGTTCGTCACGTTAAGTGCACCCATCGCTCGTAAAAAAGTCCATTCTATGTTACCGAATCGTGATGTAGGAAGCCATTCGGGCGTGCTTGAGTTGCCGCAGACAACCAGTTCCTCATGATTCTCTGGACGATAGGTGACAGCTGGCTCGGCGTCCGCTGTGAACAGTCAGGGACGCCGATAGTAGTCTCGTCAGGTGCGGCGGATGCGCCGCGGATCTGAGAGGAGGCGGCACCCGTGACGCTGCAAATCCGTGTGGTGGCCCCCGCCGAGCTGACGGGACAGGTGCTGGACGCGGTCGCCGGCGGGCAGGGAACGGCGGATGTTGCCGTCTTCAGGGGCGCCTCTGTGGTCCCGGCCGGAGACGTCGTCGTCATCCACGCTGCCCGGGAAACGGCCGGAGAACTGATCCAGCAGCTGAGCGACCTGGGGATCCCCCGGCTCGGATCGATCACGGTCACGGCGCCGGAGCTGGTGCTCTCCGACCGGGCACGCAAGGCCGAGGAGAGTGCTCCGGGCGAAGGCGCGGACGCGGTGATCTGGGACGAGGTCGAGGCCAACACCAGCGAGGACGCGAAACTGAGCTGGAGTTACCTGGCCTTCCTGGTCATTGCCACCCAGCTGGCAGGGATAGGCATTGTCACGAATTCCACCATTGCGATCGTCGGCGCCATGGTGGTGGGACCGGAATTCGGTCCGCTCGCGGGATTGGCCCTGGCCCTGGTGGACAGGCGCTGGGCGCTGGCCAGACGGTCCGCCCTGGCCCTGGGCCTCGGTTTCCCGGTCGCGATGGCCGTCACCGCCGCGGCCGCCTGGATTTCCATCCCGCTGGGCTTGGTGGACCCCAACCTGCTCCGGCACGGAAATTCGGCTACCGAATTCATCTACAACCCGGGGCCGTACTCGTTCATCGTGGCCGTGCTGGCCGGTGCGGCGGGCATGCTGTCGCTGATCGGGAAGAAATCCGCGGTGTTGGTGGGCGTCTTCATCTCGGTGACCACCGTCCCGGCGGCGGGATTCGTCGCCGTCGCGCTCGTCCTTGGCGTGCCGGGCAAGGCGGGCGCCTCCGCCGTGCAGCTGCTGCTGAACCTGGCCGGCATCATCATTTCGGCGTCGGCGGTGCTGGTCTTCTACCGGCTTGTGCGTGGCCGCCACCCCGGGCGGCCCGATCCGCTCAACCGCAACCCGTATCATTCCCGCCGCGGGACCCTTCCCAGCCGCCGTCGTCCTTAGACACCAACTGCCCCGCAGTTAATGCACTCCCAGGACGTCCAGGGTGCATTAACTGCGGGGCAGTTGGGTGGAGCGGGACTTAGTGCTGGTGTCCCGCGTGTCCGTTCTCGTCCTCTTCCGGCTTTTCCGTCACGAGGGCCTCGGTGGTCAGCACCAGGGCGGCAATGGAGGCAGCGTTGCGAAGGGCCGAACGCGTGACCTTGACCGGGTCAATGATGCCGGCCTCGATCAGGTTGCAGTATTCGCCGGTCATCGCGTTGAAGCCGAAGCCGTCAGCGAGCTCGGCCACCTTGTTGACCACGACGTAGCCGTCATGGCCGGCGTTCTGGGCAATCCAGCGCAGCGGCTCGGCCACCGCGCGACGGACCAGTCCGACGGCGGTAGCGGCGTCGCCGTCGAGCTTGGATACGCGCGGGTCCTCGTCCAGGACCTTGGCAGCCTGAACCAGAGCCGAACCACCGCCGGCCACGATGCCCTCTTCGAGGGCGGCGCGGGTGGAGGACACGGCGTCCTCGATGCGGTGCTTCTTTTCCTTCAGCTCAACCTCGGTGGCAGCGCCGACCTTGATCACGCCGATGCCGCCGGCCAGCTTGGCCAGGCGTTCCTGCAGCTTTTCCTTGTCCCAGTCCGAGTCGGTGCGCTCGAGCTCGGCACGGAGCTGCTTGACGCGGTCCGCCACATCCTCGGCCGTACCGGCGCCGTCAACAATGGTGGTGTTGTCCTTGGTGACGGTGATGCGGCGGGCGGTGCCCAGCACCTCCATGCCAACCTGGTCCAGGGACAGGCCGATCTCCGGGGAGACCACCTGCGCACCGGTCAGGGTGGCGATGTCCTGCAGCATCGCCTTGCGGCGGTCGCCGAAGCCGGGCGCCTTGACGGCAACCACGTTCAGCGTGCCGCGGATCTTGTTCACGATCAGCGTGGAGAGGGCCTCGCCCTCAACATCCTCGGCAATGATGAACAGCGGCTTGCCGGCCTGCAGGGCCTTCTCCAGCAGCGGCAGGAAATCCTGGATGGAGGAAATCTTGCCCTGGTTGATCAGGATCAGGGCGTCCTCCAGCACCGCTTCCTGGCGCTCGGCGTCGGTGACGAAGTACGGCGAGAGGTAACCCTTGTCGAACTGCATACCCTCGGTCAGCACCAGCTCGGTCTGCGTGGTGGAGGATTCCTCAATGGTGATCACACCATCCTTGCCGACCTTGTCGAATGCCTCGGCCAGCAGCGCGCCGACCTCTTCGCTCTGCGCTGAGATCGCGGCGACCTCGGCCACCTGGCGGCCTTCAACTTCGCGGGCGTTCTCCAGAAGGCGGTCCGCAATTGCCTCGACGGCAACCTCGATGCCGTGCTTGAGCTCTCCCGGTGCGGCGCCGGCGGCCACGTTGCGCAGACCTTCCTTGACCAGGGCCTGCGCCAGGACCGTCGCCGTCGTCGTACCGTCGCCGGCGACGTCGTTGGTCTTGGTGGCAACTTCCTTGGCCAGCTGCGCGCCAAGGTTCTCATACGGGTCGTCCAGCTCCACCTCGCGGGCGATCGTGACGCCGTCGTTGGTGATGGTGGGAGCGCCCCACTTCTTATCCAGTACAACGTTGCGGCCGCGCGGCCCCAGGGTCACCTTGACGGTGTTGGCCAGCTTATCGATGCCGGCTTCCAGGGAACGGCGGGCAGCATCGTTGAATGCAAGCTGCTTTGCCATGATTCTGTGTCCTTTCAAGGACGAAACCCCACACCATTGACCCCTGCGGGACCTGCGGTGTGGGGCTCCGTCAAAGCGTTGTTACTTTGCTGTTTGGCCGTGAACTACTTGACGACGATGGCGAGCACGTCGCGGGCGGACAGCACCAGCAGCTCTTCGCCGCCGGTCTTGACTTCGGTTCCACCGTACTTGGAGTACAGGACGACGTCGCCAACGGCTACATCGATCGGGACGCGGTTGCCGTTGTCGTCAATGCGGCCGGGGCCCACTGCCACAACTTCGCCCTCCTGGGGCTTCTCCTTGGCGGTGTCCGGGATAACCAGGCCGGAAGCAGTAGTCTGCTCCGCTTCCAGGGTGCGGACAACAATACGATCCTCAAGAGGCTTTATAGAGACCGGCACTCGGGCTCTCCTTTTCATGAGTAAAATCTGCGGATGATCCAGATGCATGTGTCAACATAGGTCCTGCCGACCGTCGTCGCGGTGCCGGTGGCAAAACCGTTGGCAACATTCATCTTCAGTTAGCACCCTACTAGGGAGAGTGCTAACACAGACTCTATTGATTGGTTAGCACTCGGTCAAGGCGAGTGCCAGTTTCGCGACCGGTTGGGTTGTCCTTCGGTACCTACTGGACTGTGGATAACCAAACGCAGCTGGTCGACGAAAGGACTACGGTGGTGCGCATCAATGATCCAACGAGCAAGGAACCGGCCAAGATGACTCACGATGAAACCCCCAGCTGCGATTGGCGGAGATTCGGCAGCTCGTCTCCGAGGGCGGACCGAAACTCGCGGCATTCATGAAAGATCAGGCCAAGGAGTCCATCGGGGATTGTTTTCTGAGGTGGAGTTCGCCGCCCGGGACCTTGCCGACAGTGTGAGTGAAGGCCGCCAGGCCGGGCTGTCGTGGGATGAGATCGGGGAGCTGATCGAATCCACGCCGATGGCAGCGGAACACTTCTACGGACCATAGCCCCCCACTGATACCGGAGGCCGTTGGTACCTGATGGCCAACATCGCCCCGTAGTTCACTTCCGACTTCCGGACACGATTGATTGGTTATCACTGGTCAACGCGAGTACCAGTTTCACCGCCGTTGTCCGCCTCAGGCAATGACGGCCAATCCGGTGCTCAAAACGAAGGCCGCCGTGAGCACGCGGCTACCGCTTCCCTGAGCGGGCGGCGTAGCCGCGCGGTCGAGGGTGAAGCGTGATCGAGAAATGTTTCTTCCGGTCCGTCATCCATCCGGCCAGCCTCGTCGGCTGCGGATCCGGCGCCGCACCGGAGTCATTTTAGGCTACAAAAGATCCGCTACTAGGAATCGTAAACGTCCCGACCATGTCCGACCCTGAGGGCGAGCACGATCAGCTGCTCGTCGCGGATTTCGTAAATAATGCGATAGTCACCAGTTCTCACTCGCCACTCGCCAGCTCCGCCCACAGGTTGAATCGATTTGGGTGGGCGCGGATCGGTCGCCAGAAGGTCGATTGCGGCTTGCACTCTTCGTCGAACCGGTGGGTCAAACTTGCGCAGTTCCAGA
>JBBRKU010000248.1:0-4476 GCA_038231735.1 Actinomycetales bacterium
ATCGGCGTCCACGCGGGCCTCCAAGTTCGGCGTTTGGTTTGATACCGCCGATTCTGGGCACCTTTGCCTACAAGAACACCACGCCACGCCGAGACGACCCCTTGGAATTACTCATCTAGGGCAACTGCCATAGCAGACTCCAACGGAGGTTGCGAATTGTGACCGTGGATTATCCTGGCATCCAGGGGTCCTGGAGACCGGAGCGGGAGCGGGAGCAGGGGAGGCCGGGATGACCACGGCGCCGCGGATCACGGTGGAGGTGCCTGTGCTGGGCATCGGGAGCGGCTCGGCGGACTACGAAGCTTTGGGCAGGTATGTGGACGCCCTCCGATGGCCGGAGGGACTGCACCTGACCCTGCTGCACCTTGGCGTCCTGGCGGATTTCTCGCAGGATGTGGCGAGCTGGACCCGGGGCGTCACCAGCGCCGCGGCGGCCAGCCGCCGGACGGTTGCGTGGCTGGAGGAACTTCCGGTGCTGGACGCCTTTTCCGCCAGGACTGACACGCTGATCGTCCTCGGCGGCGGCCACGTAGCCGGCCTTGAAGTCGTGGTGCCCAGCCAGGTGCGTGAGTATCAGGTATCCCTGCTCCGGGCCCTGCACGAGCTGCTGGACGAGCTGCTCGTGGACAATATCGATGATTTCATCCTCGGTTCCCGCGCCCTCGGCTTCAGATACCCGCGGTGGACGCCCCATATTGCCGTGGGCAGGCCGAAGACCGGCAGTGTCGGTGGCACGCTGCACATTGCTTCCCTGGAAGTCGGGTTCGGCGGATCGCGGATCAGGAACCGCCGAACCCTCCCGGCTGGCGGCACCGGGTAGCTGCCGCCGTCGGCTCAGCCGAGGAGCGCGGCCTTGAGCGAGTCCAGTCCCACCGAGCCCAGGTTCAGCGCCTGGCTGTGGAAGGCCTTCAGATCAAAGCCGGCGCCGTCACGATGTTCGCGCTCATCGCGGATCTGCTCCCACAGCCGCTGGCCCACCTTGTAGGACGGCGCCTGGCCCGGCCAGCCCAGATACCGGTTGAACTCAAAGTTCAGCTGGCCCTCGCTGATGTCCAGGTTCTTGGCCAGGAATTCGTAGCCCTTTTCCGGGGTCCAGGGGCCCGATCCCCAGCGCCCGGGCATCTCCAGCTCCAGGTGCACGCCGATATCGAAGACCACCCGGGCCGCGCGCATCCGCTGCCCGTCCAGCATGCCCATCTTGTCTCCCGGATCGGCCAGGTAGCCCAGCTGATCCATCAGCCGCTCCGCGTACAGCGCCCAGCCCTCGCCGTGGCCGGAGACCCAGCAGACGTTCCGGCGCCATTTGTTCAGCAGCCCGCTCTGGTAGGTGGCGGTGGCTATCTGCAGGTGGTGGCCCGGCACGCCCTCGTGGTAGACCGTCGTCGTCTCCGCCCAGGTGGTGAAGGAGTCCTCGCCCGCCGGCACCGACCACCACATCCGGCCCGGGCGGGAGAAATCGTCGCTGGGTCCGGTGTAGTAGATGCCGCCGTCCTGGGTGGGGGCAATCCGGCATTCCAGCTTTTTCATGATGTCCGGAATGTCGAAATGCACGCCCGCCAGGTCCGCCACGGCGCGGTCGGAGAGCCGCTGCATCCACGCGGTCAGCGCATCGGTGCCCTTCAGCTGCCGGTCCGGGTCCTCATTGAGCGCCTTCTTGGCAGCCTCGATGCCGGCACCGGGCGCAATCCGCTCGGCCTCCTGCTCCTGTTCGGCAATGATCCGGTCCAGCTCGGCCACGCCCCAGGCGTAGGTCTCTTCAAGGTCGACGGCGGAGCCAAGGAATGCGCGCGAGGCCAGCGAGTAGCGTTCCCGGCCGACGGCGTCCTTCTCCGGCGCCGCGGAGAGCAGTTCGTCGCGCAGGAACGCGACGAGTTTCCCGTACCCCGCGCGTGCGGCTTCGGCTCCCTCGCGCAGGCGCTCCGCCACCTCGTCCGGCAGCGCGCCACCGTCCGCCCCGCCACCGTCCGGCAGCCCGCCGTCGTCGTCGGCCGCATCCCCGCCCAGGCCGGCGTTGACCGCGAGCGAGGCAAAGAATCCGTCCGCCGCGGCGTGCCGCTCGGCCTGTTCAATCACATTGTTGACCTGGCGTTTTGCGGCCACCAGCCCACGCTCGCGGCCGGCGCGCAGCGAGGCGATGTAGCCCTCCACGGCGGCCGGAAGGTTCGCCAGCCGGCCGGCGATGTGCTCCCAGTGCTCGGCGGTGTCCATGGGCATCAGGTCGAAGATGGCGCGGATGCCCTGCGCCGGGCTGTCAATGTTGTTCAGCTCCGCCAGGTCCCAGCCGGTCGCGTGCAGTTCCAGCAGCAGGCTCAGACGCTCACGCATCGCATGCAGCGTCACCCGGTCCACCTCGTCCTGCGGCGTCTCGGCGTCGAGTCCGTCCAGCGCGGCCTGGGTGGCAGCAGCCATCGCCTCCAGCCCGGCGGGGGAGTAGTCACGGTATTCACTCTCGTGGCCGGGCAGGCCCAGCATGGTGCCGAAGCCCGGATCCAGCTCGATCAGCTTGTCCGAGTAGGCATCAGCGACGGCGTCGATGGCGGTCTGAGTGCGGGTGGGTTTTGAGGTCTCAATAGTCACCCGCCCGAGCCTACCGTCCCGGATAGTCCAGTGCCGGAAGGAGGCGGCCCCGGACTATCCGGGAATGGCCCCGCCCGCCACCCCAACGACGCCGCGCAGGACAATGTCCACCGGGTTCGCGAGCGACTGACCGGCCGGCACGAATCCGGACTCGTTGGTGGCCTCATTGCGCAGGATCTCGGTCGCCGAGCCCAGGAACCGGCTCAGATCGATCTTGTCCTCCGGCGCGGCCAGCAGCAGCTGGAAGCCGAAGGCGTGCAGCGCGTTGATGCTGGCCTGGGCGAAGCTGGGGCTGGCCTTCACGAAGGCCTCGTCCATCATCAGCGTCCCGTAGGTGCTGAAGCCCTGTTCCACAATCCCCAGCTGGTAGGCCAACGCGGCGGCCATCATGAACGCGTCGAAGCGCTGGCCCTCGCCGCCGGACATGGTGCCCACCTCCTGATGCGTGAACCGCGTGCCCGAGCTCTGGATCCGGGTGCAGCTGATGTGGGCATGCCCGCGGGTGTCCAGCACCTCGGCGCGCCACTGCCGCTGGTTGGGATCCTTGAGCCGCTCCACGATGGTGTGCAGAGCGCGGAACTGCCCGTCCATCGCCGCCTCGTCCTGCCGCCGTCCCAGCGGCGGCAGCGCGTTCCGCAGTGCCGTCTTGAACTCCGCCGCGGCCGCCGGGATGGCGGTCCGGACGTCAATGTGCAGGTGGCTCCCGGCGTGGTATTCCACGCTGCCCAGAACCTCGTTCAGCGGCGCCAGCCGCGTGCTGATGCTGCGGCGCTCCTCGTTCAGCAGGTGCAGCAGCGCGCTGAATCCCTCATAGGTCCGGTTGTTGAAGTACTCGCGGAATTCGGCCTGCCGCTGCGGCAGCCCCTCGCTGACAATCCCGTGGTAATGGGCCACATAGTCGGCGGCGCTGGAGACCGCAACGCCGTAATCCGAGCCCCACTTGTCCCGGAAGGTCTCAAAAATGCGCACCAGGGCGTTCTCGGCGTCCTGCCGGGCACTGGTGTGCAGGTTCTGCTCGGCGAGCAGCTGGCGCTCCACCCGGCCGACGGCGTCCTCCAGCTGGGCCTGGCTTGCCAGCTCCCCGTGCGGGGCGAAGTACGCCTCCAGGTCCTCCAGCGAGGACCGCGCGGCGCTGGCGCCGCTGACCTTCGCCCGCAACGCCTCCAGCCGCTGGGTGCAGGCGGTCAGTTCCGTGCTGAAGCGGGCAAGGTCGGCGCGGGCGTCGGCGATGCTCGCGGTGGTGCCGTCATAGTTCAGTTGCGCTGTTTCCAGCTAAAACTGCAGCTGCGCCAGATCCTCATTGTCGTCCTGGGCCCGGCCCAGTTTGGCCTGCGCCTGTGCCAGCGCCTGGCGCTGCGGGTCCGCGGACAGTTCCGCCCAGCGCCGGGTTTCACCCGTGACCCGGCGGATCGCGGCGAGCCGGTCGGTGAGCTCCTGCTGGTTCCGGGACCGTTCAAGGGAGAGCTCATCGGCCCGGCGGTGCTGGCTCTCCAGCTCCAGCAGATCTTCACCGAGTGCGGCGATTTTTTCCTTGTTGTCAAAGCCCAGCACGTAGTCGCTGCGCCGGGCGGTCCGGTTGTCCTTAACCAACGTGGTGGAGTTCGCCTTGACCACCCCGCCCAAGCTGATGCCCTTGGACAACGCGGCCAGCTCATCCTCGTTTTCCACGCACGGATAGTCGTAGTGGCTGGCGATCTTGTCTTTGACCCACTGCCCCATCGGGGTGTCCCTGGTGACCAGCTTGGTGACCAGCTTGGTGGCCAGATCTCCGTCGCCCTGGCGCTGCGGCGCAATCGGTTCGCTGACGTTGATGCAGCGGAAGAGGCCCTGCAGGTTGGTGCGGTTGAGGAAGCGGGTGACGGCCCGGATGTGCTCGCCGGGCACCAGCATGGAGGAGGC
>JBBRKU010000249.1:0-4474 GCA_038231735.1 Actinomycetales bacterium
CATGCCGGAGATCCGGGACTGGATCTGGACTCCGCCGTCGGACTGAACGCGGCCGTCGGACCGAACGCGGCCGTCGGACTGAACGCGGCCGTCGGACCGAACGCGGCCGTCGGACTGAACGCGGCCGTCGGGATCGGGAGACCGGCAGCGGGACTGGCTCCCGGGCGAAGGGGCAAGCATGCGCTTTTGAGGGCGCCGCTATTCCGTGGCCGGCTCCTCACCGGCGATGCCGTCGCCGGTCAGGATCTCCAGCACGGCCTGGCCGTAGCGCTCCAGCTTTGCCGGTCCCACCCCGGCCAGGCCGGCCAGTTCGTCCAGGTTCTGCGGTCGGGCCTCGGCAATCGCCACCAGGGTGGCGTCGGTGAAGACCACAAAGGCGGGCACCTCCGCCTGCTTGGCCTCGAGCAGCCGCCACTGGCGCAGCGCGTCAAACGTCGCTTCCTCGTAGTCGGGCGGGCAGTTGCCGCAGCGGCCCACCTTGCGCTCGGCACCGGTGGCGAGCATGCTGCCGCAGACCCGGCAGGTGGCCGGGGCCTGGCTCTTCCGCCGCGGTTTCGCCGCCCTGATTCCGCTCAGGCCCGCGGCCGGGGCCTGCGAATTGGGCCGCAGCCCGTCCAGGAACCGGGACGGTTTGCGGTTGGCGCGCCCGCCCGGGGTACGTGCCGTGGACCAGGACAGGGCAAGGAATTCGCGGGCCCGGGTGATGCCCACATAGAGCAGCCGGCGTTCCTCATCCACGGCCTCGGCGCTGTCCGCGAAGGAGATCGGCATCAGTCCCTCGCTTAGGCCCACCAGGAAAACGGCGTCCCACTCCAGGCCCTTGGCGGAGTGCAGCGAGGCCAGCGTGACGCCCTGAACGGTGGGCGCATGCTGGGCCACCGAACGTTCCTGCAGTTCGGTGACGAAATCCGCCAGGCTGAAGCCGTCCGGGCCCGGACCCCGGCTCGCGACCAGCTCATCCGCGAGCGCCACCAGTGCCGCCAGCGATTCCCAGCGCTCGCGCACGGCACCGCCGGACTGCGGAGCCTCCGTGGTGTAGCCAAGGGTGGCGAGGATATCCCGGACCAATTGCCCCACCGGGTCGTTGTCCGTCGAGCGCGAGGCGGCGCGCAGCTGCAGGATGCCGTCGCGGACTTCCTTGCGGGCAAAGAAGCGTTCCCCGCCGCGCAGCTGGTAGCCGATTCCCGTGGCCGCCAGCGCCTGCTCGTAGGCCTCCGATTGACCGTTGGTCCGGAACAGCACCGCGATGCCGCTGGCCTTCGTGCCGCCGTCGATCAGCACCCTGATCCGCGCCGCGACAGCGGCCGCTTCGGCCTCGTCGTCGGCACATTCAACAAACTCCGGCACCGGACCGGGAGGCCGCTGCGCCAGCAGCTCCAGCGGCGTGGACCAGCCCGTATCCGCGGCCGGACCGCCGCTGCGCCGGGCCGCCAGCAGCGCATTGGCCAGCTGCACCACCTGCGGTGTGGACCGGTAGTCACGGACCAGTTTGACCACCTGCGCGCTCGGGTAGCGCGCCGGGAAGTCCAGCAGGTGCCGTGAGGTGGCGCCGGTGAAGGAGTAGATGGTCTGGCTGGCGTCGCCCACCACGCAGAGTTCATCGCGGCCGCCCAGCCACAGGTCCAGCATGCGCTGCTGCAGCGGGGAAACGTCCTGGTACTCATCCACCACGAAATGCCGATACTGCTCGCGCACCGCCGCGGCCACCCGCGGATCTTCCTGCAGGATGCCGACCGTGATCAGCAGGACGTCTTCAAAGTCGATGACGTTCCGGTCCGTCTTGACGTCCTCGTAGGCCTGGAACAGACGTCCGACGGCGGTGCGGTCCAGTCCGCCGGGCTGGCCGCGGTCCTGCGCCTGCTGCAGGTACGTCTCCGGCGTCAGCATGGAGACCTTGGCCCATTCGATCTCGGCGGCCAGATCCCGGATGGAGGCTCGGTCCGTTCCCAGCCGCAGCCGGCGTGCGGCCTCCGCAATCAGCTGCGCCTTATGGTCCAGCAGCCCCGGAATGGAGCCGCCCACGGCCTGCGGCCAGAAGTACTGCAGCTGCCGCAGGGCCGCGGCGTGGAAGGTGCGTGCTTGCACCCCGCCGACGCCGAGATCACGCAGCCGGGTGCGCATTTCCGCGGCGGCCCGGGCCGTGAAAGTCACGGCCAGGATCCGCTGCGGGCTGTACACACCACTGTGCACCCCATAGGCGATGCGGTGCGTAATGGCCCGCGTCTTGCCGGTTCCGGCTCCGGCCAGCACGCACAGAGGGCCTGCCAGCGTTGTGGCCACCGTGCGCTGTTCCTCGTCCAGCCCGGCAAGGATCCGCTCCTCCAGGGTTCGCTCATCCAGGGTGCTCATTGGTTCGGCGCTCACCGGTGGTGGCCCGCGGTCTGGCCGGCGGGCTGCGCCTGTTTCGCGGCGACCGGGGCGTCCTCGATCCGGCCGCCGTACCACTGCTCGATCAGGGCGCGCGCAATCGACGTCCGTGCCGAAATAACCACCTCGCCGCTGCTCACGGCCGGCTGGATTTCTTCCCGGCTGAACCAGCGCGCGCGGGTGACCTCGACGCCGTCGGGCGTTGCCTCGGTGTCCTCGGTACGGGCGTTGAAGCCGAGCATGAGCGACGCCGGGAAGGGCCACGACTGTGATCCGAGGTAGCGCGCGGAGTGGATCCGCACGCCGACCTCTTCGGCGATTTCACGGACCACGGCCTGCTCCAGCGACTCCCCGGGTTCAACGAATCCGGCCAGCGTGGAATACCTGTTGGAATCCCAGCTGCTGCCGCCGCCGAGCAGAATGCGGTCGTCCGGTCCGACCACTGCGACGATAATGGCCGGGTCCGTGCGCGGATAGTGTTCCGAGCTGTCCCGCGGGCATCGCCGCACCCAACCGCCGACCTCGATCGTGGTGGGACTGCCACATTTGGGGCAATGAGTGTGGCTTCCGTGCCAGTTGGCAATGGCATTGGCCTCGATGAAGATTCCGGAGTCCGCGGCGCCCAGTTCCAGCGCGGCCTCGCGGAATCCTGCCCAGCGGCTGCCCACGGGTGCCAGCTCCGAGGCGATACTGGCGGCTTCCTCGGAGAGCACCAGCAGCACGAGGTCCGTTCCCTCGGCAACTCCGCCGGGCGCGCCGCCGCGTACCGAACCCAGGAAAACTGCCAGCTCCGCCTGCGGCAGCCGGGCCGGTTCCAGGTAGACAATGCCGCCGTCGTGCACCATCGTTTTTCCCGCCAGCAGCACCAGGGCCCGGGTCCCCCCGCCAGCAAGGATGCCGTCCAGGAATCCGGGTTCCAGTCGGCGGCCGCTGCCCCGGTCCAGAACGGCTTCGTTCCACGGCAGCGGTTCGGGATGAGTCATAGTTCTACCGTACTGAGTCCGGCTGACAATTCACATTCCCACGGCGATTCTGGGGACGACTCTGGGGACGACGCGAACCGCGTTCCGGATAACCGTTCGGACGACTCGCCGCGGGACTACCCGGTGTTCCCAGCCAGCCGCTCTACGGTGGAAGGGTGAGACGAATGACACCCATCGAATTGGCGGCTGTAGCCAGCGCGGCCGTGCCCGGCCTGACCCCCACCGCCTGCGCCCCGGAACCGGATGATGCAGCGGACTTTGACTCCGCGATGCTGCTGGATGCGGACCGGAAGCGATGGCGCGTGCGCTCCCCCAAGCATCCCGAGGCCAGCGCCCGGCTTGAAACCGAGCTGCTGGTGCTGCGGGCCTTCGCCCCGGGCATCCGGGCCGAGCTGCCGTTCCTGATGCCCACGGTGGCCGGAACCGTCCGCCAGGGGGATCTCACCACGTTCGTCTACTCGCACCTTTCCGGCCGTCCCGAGCCCGTCGAGGAGCTGGTCGCCGGGGGCACGCCGGTGGCGCGCGAGATCGGCGCCGCCATGGCCGCTATCCATGACCTGCCCCCGGACCTGGTCAACAACGCCGATCTGCCCAGCGACACGGCCAACGAATTCCGCCAGCGCAAGCTTAATGAATTGGACCAGGCCGCCACCACGGGGAAGATTCCGGCATCGCTGCTGCGGCGCTGGGAACATGCTCTGGAGGATGTGGCCCTGTGGCGTTTCAGCCCCTGCGTGGTGCACGGGGATCTGCATGAGGACAACATCCTTGTTGAGGGCCGGCGCGTTACGGCCATCACCGGCTGGACCGACCTCCGGATCGGCGACCCGGCTGATGATTTTGCCTGGCTGGTGGCCGTGCAGGACCAGGGATTCGTCGACGCGGTGCAGGAAGCTTATTCCGCGGCCCGCAAGGAGTCTCCGGACCGGCACCTGCTGCGCCGGGCGGCGCTTTCTGCGGAATTCGCGCTGGCCCAGTGGCTGGTCAAGGGCGTTGGTGCCAGCAATGCGCAGATGATCGCCGAGGCGGAGGACATGCTCCGGACCCTGGAGCGGGACATCACGGCCTACGGGGGCCAGCCGATCAGCACCGAGCCGCCCGCGGTCTCGGCTCCCATCCCGACC
>JBBRKU010000250.1:0-4464 GCA_038231735.1 Actinomycetales bacterium
AACCGCCAGTCCGTGCCCAGCTGCTGCCGCTGGAGTCGGCCCGGCCGCTGTGGCAGCATCCTGTACCGAGTGACGGGAGCCGGTGGGCGCGGGTACTCAACGTCGTCTTGGCTGGCCTGTTGGCCTTACTCGTCGTGGGCACCCTTGCTTTTTTTGCGGCAAGTTTGGGCATGAGCGTTTTCCTTATCTGTGGTTCGCTGGCATTGGTTCCGCTGGGAATTTGCCTGCTGTCCTTGTACTGGATTGACAGGTGGGAGCCGGAACCGCGGAGTGCGCTGGCTTTCGCCTTCTGCTGGGGAGCGGGAATGTCAGTGGTGGCCGCTCTTGTCGTCGGGCGCTGGGTGGAGCCCATCCTGCTGGCAGGTACGTCCATCACCGATGCGGCCACTGTAAGTGCCGTGCTGCGTGCGCCGCTGGTGGAGGAGACGTGCAAGGGCCTGGGTGTGCTGCTCATCTTCCTGCTGCGCCGGCGGACATTTGACGGGCCCATCGATGGCGTGGTGTACGCCGGAACGGTAGCGGCTGGCTTCGCGTTCACCGAGAACATTCTCTATTTCGGCACTGCGATGGCCGGAACTCCCCAGATCGGCAGGGAAGTCATTGTGACATTCCTGGTCCGCGGGCTGATGTCACCCTTCGCCCACGTTATGTTCACGGCGACCATGGGAGCAATTGTTGGTTTCGCTGCCCGGCGCGGTAACACGTTGCTGGTGGTGGCGGCCTGGGCAGTGGGCCTGGTCCCCGCCATGGGTCTTCATGCCCTGTGGAACAGCAGCTCGTTGGCCACGGGGAACTTCTTTGCTTTCTATGCGGTTCTGCAGCTCCCCCTGTTCCTGCTCTATGTGCTGGGCATCGTTCTGCTGCGGGCGTCAGAGGCACGGCTGACACGACGGCGGCTGGCCGACTACGTCACAACGGGCTGGATTACTGCCGCGGAGGTGACCATGCTGGCAACAGCCAGGGGTCGACATCAGGCCATCGCCTGGGCGCGCCCTTTCGGCGGGACGAAGACCATGAAGAGTCTGATTAAGGTGGCCACGCGGTTGGCCTTCACGCGGCAGAGAATTCTCCTGACTCCCGCCCCTGCGCAGTTGAGGAAGGATGAGGGGGCTCTCCTGCGCCAAATAGGGGACGTCAGGGAAACCCTGCTTTCGCAGCTGAATAGCCCGGTGACTCCCGTGCGGCCGTCGCACCAGCAGTTCAATCCGTGAGTGCAGGAAGCGAAAGGGCGGCGCCGGTGACATACCCGGGGCCGCCCTTGCGGTTGGTGCCTAGTTGCCGTTGGTGCCTACTTGCGGTTGGTGCCTACGCCAGCAGCGTCGGTTTGAGCTGCTGCAGCCGGCCCAGCAGGCCGTTGATGAACTGCGGGGACTCGTCGGTGGACAGGACCTTGGCCAGTTCCACCGCCTCGCTGACGGCGACGCCGTCCGGGACGTCGTCGTTGTAGAGCAGTTCCCAGGCGCCTACGCGCAGGATGATGCGGTCCACTGACGGCATCCGTTCCAGCGTCCAGCCCTGTGAGTAGGTCTGCAGGAACTCGTCGATCGTCGGCTGCAGAGCGGAGACGCCTTCGACGATGTCCACCGTGTAGGCGTTGATGATCTGGTCCGTGCTGTCTCGCCGTCCCTTGATCGCATCGGTGGCGGGAACGGAGCGCTGCTCGGACTCAAACAGAATGTCCAGGGCGCGGCGGCGTGCCTTGCTCCTGGCTGAATTCGGACGCGCGGATTCTTGCCGCGCTGATTCTTGCCCCGCCACTAGTCGTTGACACGTCCCAGGTAGCTGCCGTCGCGGGTGTCGACCTTGACCCTGGTGTTGTTTTCGACGAACAGGGGCACCTGGATTTCGTAGCCGGTTTCCAGGGTGGCGGGCTTGGTGCCGGCCGAGGAGCGGTCGCCCTGCAGGCCGGGCTCGGTGTACGTGATCTGCAGTACCACGGACGGGGGCAGTTCGATGTACAGCGGCGAGCCCTCGTGGATGGCGATGTTCACCATCTGGTTTTCGAGCATGAAGTTGGTGGCGTCGCCCACGGTTTCGCCCGGTACTGTGATCTGGTCGAAGTCCTGGGTGTCCATGAACACGAAGTCCACGCCGTCCTGGTACAGGTACTGGTAGTCGCGCCGGTCGACGGTGGCGGTCTCGATCTTCAGGCCGGCGTTGAACGTCTTGTCGACGACCTTGCCGGACATCACGTTGCGCATCTTGGTGCGGACAAAGGCGCCGCCCTTGCCCGGCTTGACGTGCTGGAACTCGATGATGTTCCACAGCTGTCCTTCAAGCTTAAGGACGGTGCCGTTCTTGATGTCATTGGTCGTTGCCACTGGTTACCTCTAGGTTCTCTTGGTCAGTACGGCTATTGTCCCGATTGCCCTCCGCGAGCCCTGTCGGGGCGGCGGAAACACTGGATGGGAATAGTTATCAAAAATCCACTGACTATTCTACCCGCTCCGGCGGCTTAGCTTGTAGCCAGCTCCGCGAGGTCCCTTGCGCGGCCCAACGCAACGGTGGAGGAATAGATCAAGGCGGCGCCGGCATGGGCGGCAACGCGCTGGTCCAGGGCCGTGCTGAAGCTCCGCGCGGCCGCCGCGTAGTTACCGGAGGAGAAGTGCACTTTGCCCAGGTGAAGGTGGACGTCGGCCTCCTGCGGGGTGCCGACGACGGCGCAGGCCAGCCGGCGCAGGCGCTGCACGGCGGGTTCGGTGTGCCGGGTGGCGCCGAGGATATCGGCGTCCAGGACCTGCAGGCGGAAGGAGTCGGGGTCCTTGATCCGGGCCGTGGCGGCAGCTTCCGCGGCCTCGGCGGTCCGGCCGCGGGCCAGCAGCACGAAGACGGCGTCGGCCGGATCCTCCGTCCGGGCCAGCGCCTGCTCGCAAGCGGCTTCGTCGACGACGGCGGTCCGCAGGGTGGCCGGGTCGATGGCTGTGCCGGGGAAGCCGGCGTCGGGCCAGTCCTTAAGTGCCATCGTCAGGAAGCGATTTCCTGATAGGCGGCGAAGAGCAGTGAGGTGTCCGGGACGTCCAGGATTCCCGGCCGGGCGACGTCGTCCAGGATGACGAAGCGCAGCAGGTCGCCGCGGGCCTTCTTGTCCCGGCGCATGCCGTCCAGCAGGCCCTGCCAGCGGTCCCGGCGGTAGCTGACGGGCAGGCCGAGGCCTTCGAGCACGCTGCGGTGCCGGTCCGCGACGTCGTCCGACAGCCGCCCGACGCTGCGGGCCAGTTCGGCGGCAAACATCATCCCCACCGAGACGGCGGCGCCGTGCCGCCAGGAGTACCGTTCGACCAGCTCAAGGGCGTGGCCTAGGGTGTGCCCGTAGTTGAGCATCTCCCGCTCGCCGGTTTCCTTGAGGTCCTCGGATACCACGGCGGCCTTGACCGCGATGGAGCGCTCAATAAGTTCCCGCAGCACGGCCGAGCCCGGATCCTTGACGGCGTCCGGGTTCGCCTCGATCAGGTCCAGGATGGCCGGGTCCGCGATGAAGCCGCATTTGACCACCTCGGCCATGCCGGAAATGAGTTCGTTCGGCGGCAGGGTGGCCAGCGTGTCCAGGTCCGCGAGCACGGCGGCAGGCGGGTGGAAGGCGCCCACCAGGTTCTTTCCCTCGGCGGTGTTGATGCCTGTCTTGCCCCCGACGGCGGCGTCCACCATCCCCAGCAGGCTGGTGGGCAGGTGGATCACCTTCACGCCGCGCAGCCAGGTGGCGGCGACGAATCCCGCCAGGTCCGTGACAGCCCCGCCGCCCACGGCGACGATCGCATCCGAGCGGGTGAAGTCGTTCTGGCCGAGGACCTGCCAGCAGAACGCGGCGACCTGGATGTGCTTGCCCTCCTCGGCGTCGGGAATCTCCGCGGTCAGCGCGGTGAAACCGGCCTCGGCCAGCTCGTCGCGGACGGCCTCGCCGGTGAGCCGGAGGGCACGCGGGTGGATCACCAGCACGCGCCGGACGCGCTCCCCCAGCAACGCTGGGAGTTGCGCCAGCAGGCCGTGGCCGACGACGACGTCGTAATTGTCCGCGGGCTGGCTTCCGGTCACCTTGATGGTTGTCGCTGCCGTTGTCACTTGGTTCCGTTCTTTAGGACATGCTTGTTCTGTGCCGGCTTCTGCGCCGGCTTCTCCGACTGAACCGGGCCGTCGAGCGCCTCGATCAGCCGCCGGACCAGTTCATCGACCGAGCCCCGGCGGACGTCCAACGTCACCGTGGCCAGCCGACGGTAAACCGGCAGCCGGACGTCGGCCAGCTGCCGCCAGCGTTCCAGCGGGTCCTCCTGGAGTAACGGCCGGCCGGACTGCCGGCTGATCCGCTCGCGGACCGTTTCCAGATCCGCCTCCAGATGGACCACAACGGCGGAGGCCAGCAGCTGCTGGGTGCCGGAATCCAGGACGGCCCCGCCGCCCAGGGAGAGCACAAACGGCTTCCGGCCCGCTGATTCCAGCACCTCAGCTACGGTCCGTGCCTCCGCCAGGCGG
>JBBRKU010000251.1:0-4458 GCA_038231735.1 Actinomycetales bacterium
GCTGCCCAGCGGCGGGCTGGGAGAGCTGGACGCGGCCCGGATCCGCCGGATACGCGCTCCACGGAGCCGTAACGAAAGCCACCTTGGAAAGGTCGACGTTTTTCAGCCGGCTGGCCACGGACATCATCGAGCCGACGTCGGACAGGCCCTTATCCACGGTGAGGTTCTTGGTGATGGTTTCCGCGATGCCGTACAGCTTCGGAATGTTCGTCAGCGTGCCGTCATCCTTGATCTTGCGGGTCATGGACGCCAGGAAGGCCTGCTGCGCCTTGATCCGGGAAATATCGCTGGCGTCGCCAAAGGCGTGCCGCTCACGCAGGAAGGACAGCGCCTGCTCGCCCTGGATGTTGCTCTTGCCCGCCGGCAGGTCCAGGCCGGAGGCCGGGTCCTTGACCGGGTTGTTAACGCAGACCTCGACGCCGCCCAGCGTGGTCGTGAGCTCCTTCACGGCATTGAAGTCAGCCAGCATGAAGTGGTCGATGCTCATGCCCGTCATCTGGTTGATGGCGGCCACGGTACAGCCCGGGCCGCCCAGGCCCAGCGCACTGTTCAGCTGGCCGGCCCGCTGGGGGGCGGAGAAGTTGCCTGTTTTGGGATTCCTGCACGCGGGAATCGGCACCATCAGGTCACGCGGAAAACTGATGACGCTGACGCGTTTGTTGTCCGCCGAAATATTCATCAGCATCATGACGTCCGAGTTGCCGGCGCCGGTGGAGTCCGCCGCGGTTCCATACTGGCCGTTGGCGCCGTCACGGGTGTCCGTGCCCATGACCAGGATCTGGAGGGCGTCATGGTTGTCATCAGCCGGTGTGGCCGTGGGGCTGGTCGAACCGAGGTTGAGGTCGGCAACCTGGACGTTGTTCTGCAGGTGCATGACCATCACCGAGGCCACGGCCACGGCCGCCACCAGTACGGCGGCCAGCGATGCGGCAGAGATTTTGAGCCACAGGGGGATGCGCCGGTGCGCACGAAAATGGCGCCCGGTGGTGGCCGGACGCGCCGACTTGCCGGCGTCTGCTGCCCGAGTGGGGCGCGGCCTTTCGCCGCCCCCGCCCTTTTCGGCGCGACGTCGCCCCATAAAGTTAACCTTCCATTTGCTACAAAGAACTCAAACAAGTGTACGGGCTCAGGCTGGGAATACCCTCAAGGGCAACCGGAAGCTGCCCGGGGCTCGCAGCGTGTCCCGGATCTGCCGCCGGCTAGAAGCCTAGCTTAACCAGTTGTTTGGGATCGCGCTGCCAGTCCTTGGCCACCTTCACGTGCAGGTCCAGGTAGATCCGCGTGCCCAGCAGTGCCTCGATGCCGTGCCGGGCGTTGCTGCCCACCTCGCGCAACCGGGAGCCGGCCCGGCCGATGATGATTGCCTTCTGGGACGGCCGTTCCACATACAGATTGACGCGCACGTCGAGGAGCTGGTTGTCCTCGGAACGGCCCTCCCGCGGAATTATTTCCTCCACCACCACGGCCAGCGAGTGCGGCAGTTCGTCGCGGACGCCCTCCAGGGCTGCCTCGCGCACCAGCTCCGCGACCATCACAGCCTCGGGCTCGTCGGTCAGTTCACCGTCCGGGTACAGCGGCGGCGAAAGGGGCATGTGGGCCGCCAATACCGTGGAAACGGTCTCCACCTGGAAACCGTCCGCTGCCGAGACGGGCACGACGTCGGCCCAGCCCTCGCCGCCCAGAACCTCCCGTCCCAGCGCCGTCACCGCCAACAGCTGCTCGGCCAGCGCCTGCCGGTCGACGAGGTCGGTTTTGGTGACCAGGGCCACGATCGGCTGCCGGCCCACCTGGGCCAGCTGCTTGGCGATGAACTTGTCTCCGGGGCCGATCTTCTCGTTGGCCGGCATGCAGAAGCCGATTGCGTCGACCTGGGCGAGGGTGTCCGCGACCAGGTCATTGAGGCGCTGTCCCAGCAACGTGCGCGGCCGGTGCAGCCCGGGGGTGTCCACCAGGATCAGCTGGAACTCCGGCCGGTGCACAATGCCGCGGATGGTGTGGCGGGTGGTCTGCGGTTTGGCGGAGGTGATGGCCACCTTCTGCCCCACCAGCGCATTGGTCAGTGTCGACTTTCCGGCGTTCGGCCGTCCTACGAGCACCGCAAAGCCCGCGCGGAATCCGTCCGCGGCACCGCCCTGATCGGTGTTCTTTGGCTTGGTCATGATTCGCTCCCTGTGGCGCTGTCGTCGTGCAATAGGTCTGTAAATTCAGTGTCCGCCGAGGTGGCCGCCGAGGCAATGATGTGGCTGACGCGGTTCCGCCGGCCCTCCAGACGCTCGGCGCGCAGCCGGATTCCGGAGACCTCCACGTCGCTGCCCACGATCGGCACCCGGCCCAGATGTTTGGCCAGCAGGCCGCCCACGCTGTCAACCTCGTCGTCGTCGAGGTCAATATCGAAGAGCTCGCCGAGGTCGTCGACGCCCAGGCGCGCACTGACACGGTATTCGCCGCCGCCGAGGTTCTGCACCTCCGGAGTCTCTGAATCGTACTCATCCACGATTTCCCCGACGATCTCCTCGATCAGGTCCTCGAGGGTGACGAGTCCGGCCGTTCCACCGTACTCATCGATCACGATGGCCACGTGCGTCGATTCCACCTGCAATTCCTTGAGCAGGTCACTGACCGGTTTGGACTCGGGGACGTAGCGGACCCCGCGGGCAATCGACTCCACAGCCGGTGCGCTGTCCCGGTCGGAGAGTCGGTGTTGGGTGGCCACCACATCCTTGAGGTAGAGAATGCCGCGGATCTGGTCGGTGCTGGCCCCGATCACGGGAATCCGGGAGTACCCGGAGCGCAGGAACACCTCCATGGCAGCATCCAGGGAGGTGCCCCCCTCGATGCTGACAATGTCCGTCCGCGGCACCATCACCGAGCGCACCAGGGTGTCCCCCAGGTCGAAAACGCTCTGGATCAGTTCCGCCTCGTTGTCCTCGATCATCTCCGACTCGCTCGCGCGGTCAACAAACTCCCGGAACTCCTCTTCGCTAACGAAGGCATCGTCGCCGCGGGGAGCTCCCGGGGCAACGGCGCTGCCCAGAGCCACCAACCAGCCCGGAACGGGTCCCAGGATCCAGCAGAGAAAACGCACCAGCCACGATGTGCTCCGGACGACGCTCCCGGAATGCAGCCGGCCCAACTGGCGCGGTGAGACGCCGACCAGGACAAAGCCGACGGCGGCCATCACCACCGTGGCCAGCAGTCCGGCCAGCCAGACATTCCCGATCAGGTTCAGGAACAGAACGGCGACCGCCACGGCCGCCGCCATTTCAAACCAGACTCGCCAGAACCGCAGCGCGTTCATGTGCGCTACCGGGGCGGCAAGGATCCTGGCCAGCGGGGCACCTCGCCGGGCGGCGGCTGCGGCTTCCGCATCGTGTCGGGGAAAAAAATTGAAGGCGGCTTCAGCGGCAGTCAGCACGGCGGCGATGGCCACAAAGACAAGCCCCATGGCGGTCAGGGCCAGCGTGATCACTGCATGGTCTCCCGCGGGGCATCCTTGCCCAGGAAGCCGGTGAGCAGTTCGCGCTGGAGGGAGAACATTTCTTCCTTCTCCTCCGGCTCGGCGTGGTCGTAGCCCAGCAGATGCAAGACCCCGTGCGTGGTCAGAAGCAGCAATTCCTCGGCCGTGGAGTGCCCCGCCGCCCGCGCCTGTTCCTCGGCCACCTGCGGGCAGAGCACGATGTCCCCCAGCAGGCCCGCCGGTGAAGGCCGGTCCGCGGAGCCGGGGCGCAGCTCATCCATCGGAAACGAGAGGACGTCCGTGGGTCCGGGCTCGTCCATCCATTCGACGTGCAGCTTCGCCATGGCTTCCGCATCCGTCAGGATGATCGAGAGCTCCGTCTGCGGGTGGACGTAGAGCCGCTCCAGGATGAACCGGGAAATCCTGACCAGGCTTTCCTCATCCGCCGGGATGCCGGACTCGTTGTTGACCTCGATGCTCATGCCTGGCCCCGCTCGTTGCTGCTGACGGACAGCTGTGCCTTGCCATCGCGGTTGTCTTCCCGCCGGTCCCGCCTGCGGGCGGCGGCGTGCTCGCCGTTGCTGCGCTGGAGGTCGTCCCACCGGCCGTAGGCATTGACGATGTCCCCCACCAGCCGGTGCCGCACCACATCGGAGGCATCCAGCATGGAAAAATGGACGTCCTCGATGTTCTGCAGGATCTGCTCGACGATCCGCAATCCGGAGCTGGTCCCGGAGGGCAGGTCGACCTGGGTCACGTCGCCGGTGACCACCATCTGGGAGCCGAAACCCAGCCGGGTCAGGACCATCTTCATCTGCTCCGGCGTGGTGGTCTGGGCCTCGTCCAGGATGATGAACGCGTCATTGAGGGTCCGGCCACGCATGTAGGCCAGCGGGGCCACCTCGATGGTGCCGGCTGCCATCAGCCGCGGGATCGAGTCCGGGTCCATCATGTCGTACAGCGCGTCGTAGAGCGGTCGCAGGTAGGGATCGATTTTGTCA
>JBBRKU010000252.1:0-4446 GCA_038231735.1 Actinomycetales bacterium
CTCCAGCAGGACGGCCGCCGCGATCACCACCATCCATGGCAGGTTCATCACGCCCACGGCAATCAGCACTGCCATCAGCCCCCAGCAGCAGCCGATGCAGTAAAGACCGTGGTACAGGCCAACGCGCACATCGCGGAACGGTCCCTTGTATCCGGAAACGTGCAGCAGGAATGCCACGGGCGATCGGCAGTGGCGGAGGCAGAAATCCTTCAGCGGGGTCAGCTGGTACACCCCGGCTGCCAGGATCAGTCCCGCGCCCACCCAGGGAGCGGCCGTAGGCGCATCCGCGGCCAGCGTCGCCGCGACGACCGAGGCAAAATAGGCGACGGTGCCGAAGGCGACCCAAGTAGCGAGATAACCACCGACCAAGGCGGTGGTGCGAGCCGTCCTGACCCAGCTGTTGCCAACGGCACGGATGGAGCGCAGATACATCGATGTCAGCGGCGCCAGCGCGGGCAGCATCATGGCGGCCATCATCAGCGTCCAGGCCGCGAGGAAACCGGCCACGCCGGCCGCCGCCATCCCCGGGCCGGCGGGCATTCCTGTGAACCCCACGATGGTGAGGTACCAGGCCACTATGGTGCACCCGATCAGCGCCAGCAGCGAGGCATGCTGTCTCGCCGCCAGGTAGGTGCGCCCCGGCACCCTACGACGACCAGGCGAAGGGGGCCGAGAACGAGTTCTTCCCGACGTTGTCCCAGGTCATCCCGAACACGTCGACGTTTGACGTGATGGCCCGCCCGGCCGCGAGCGTATCGGCAGGGAAGCCGATCCCGCTGACCTTCACCCCGTTCCCCGTAGCGTCAAGCGGCGAAACGAAGTCCTCGACGCTCATCTCCACGGCGCTGCCGATCCGGACCTGATGCCGCCGCCCGTCATCGGCATAAGCCATCTCCAGGGATTCCATGCCGGCCATTTCACCGATCAACGGTGCCAGGCCTGCCATCGGCCCGCCGAGCTGGCCCCCGAAGACGGCGCCGAGGGCCTCGGTCTGGCCGGCCGAGGCGGCTGAATCCATCAGCACGCCAACTTTCCAGCCGCCGTCGCCCATCAGAGCGGGAGTGTCCGCGACGACGCACACGGTGAGGCCACCGACGTCGACGCCGTTCACATCACCGGTGTCGATATGGAAGGCCAAGGCAACCTTGCAGCGTTCGTTGTCCGCCGGCGCGGTCAGCCCGGACGTCGAGCAAGGGCAGATCATGTCGCAATTGCAGTTCTCGAAATATGTGCCTTCAACATGCCAGGCCATCTGAGGCTCCTTCTAGAATGGCCCCCCACGAGGTGCAGTATGCTCCGCCCCCCGGTCACTGTCAATGCCCATGCGCCGCCAGCGACTTCACCCAATCCGGGGTTGCCTTTTCCAGCCGCCGGTCCGTGACCAGGCGCAGCTGGGCGGCCGCAATCTGAACGGCGCGCTCGCCGGAACCATCGTCCTCGGCAGCGGCTGGAAGCTCGGCTGGGGACGGACGTTCGGAGGCACGCGGTCCAAAGGTCCGCCCGGCCGAGTCGAGCGGCCCCTCCCAGGCGACGGTGAGGATCTCGATCTCTTCGCTGCGGGCCAGCTCGCTGGCCGCCAGGACTTTCATGACCCGCAGGCCCATTTCCGCCTGTTTCCTGTCGTGGGACAGGGCGCTGTCCAGGGCCCACTGCGTCCGCGACCACCACTGCGCACGCGCATCCGCCCGGGACCTTTGCCGCAGGGTCAGCAGGCCGACGACGGCGGCCGCGACGCCGGCGATCAGAATGGCCAGCGGGCTGAGAGCGGCGAGGACCTGCCACCAGTCGGCCGGCGCCGCCTGGAGGACAGAACTCTGGCTGGGGGTCATGTGAGCCAGCATAGGCGCCGGCCAAAGCTCGACAATCACCGGAGAATCATTGCACATATGCAATACAGTGCGCTTAATTGCTTATATGCAAAACATCGTCGAAACCGCGCTGAAGAAATCAGGGCTTAACCGCCGTGAGCTTGCCCGTCGTGCGGGGGTGGCTGCCTCCACCGTGACACGCATCGAACGTGGCCTCATCGATCCCTCTCTGGGAACGGCCGAGCGGATCATGTACGCCGCGGGGCTACAGCTGCCAGCTCAGGGCACTCCTTTGTGTGACCTGGATGCCATCCGCGCCGGCCGCGCCATCCTCTCCGACATGCCGGTGACCGAGGAGACCGCTGCGTGGGCTGACACCCTCCGCCGGTGGAGCAGCCCAATGGGAGAGCCCAACCCCAGGGGCCTGGCCCGTGATGCCGGCAGGGCTGCACCGCCGCGACTGCGCGTTGGAGCCATCACGATAAGGACCGAATGGAACTTGCTGCGGGTCTTCTCGGCTGCGGCGGCAACCCGTGAGGGGTGGGCGGTCAGCGGAGCGCCGGCTGCAGCCCGCATCGGTGCCTACGAGATCCCCGCTCCGGCCATCCTCTATTCCGAGCACCCGAAGAAGCTCTCCTCCATCATTAGGCCGGACGGGGCAGGCAGCACCGAGGTCGTCCTCCTGCCCTTCGATGGCTACAGCGAAGCAGGCGCCTTGAACGATGAAGGCATCGTTTGGGCAGATCCCCTGCAGATCATCATGGACTGCTACGGAATGCCGGAGACGACAGGACTGGCCGAGGGGCTCTCTGCACCGTGGGAAGCGGCGGTGTCCCCTGATTAATAGCGGAAAATGGGGCGTCGGCTCCAGCCAGTACAAGAAGCGTCCTGGACGGCCACTGAGCTTCCTGCGGGAGCCGCGCCCCGACGTTCTGCTTCCTGCTACGGACAACCGATGCGAGGCTACGGGCTTCATCTGGGACTCCTCAGCCGTCGACTGGGACACATGCCGTCCATGCCGGTTGAGCGCGCGCTGGCAAGGTTCCGCGGTCAATTGGTCGGACACGTGTGGGATGCGGCCGCCCTCGAAGGAAATCCCTACACACTGCCTGAGGTCCAGACCTTGCTTGAAGGCGTCACGGTCGGCGGACACCGGCTCGAAGACGAAAAGCAGGTCCTGGCGCTTGTGGAGTCCACCCAGTTGGTCCACGACATGGTGGCCGACGGAACGTTCACCGTGTCCAAGGAAACCTCGGATGCTCTCCACGCCATTGTGGCTCCGCACGAGGCCATCGAAGCCGGGCACGTCCGCGGGGAGGGCCAGGTTCGCGGTGGCGGCACTGTGAACCTGGGCGAGGCAGGCACATTCATCGCGTCCGGCTGCGACGATGGCGGCGAAGCCCTCCGTGAGGAATACGCGCAGGGGAGCGAGTATCTCGGATCCCGCATCTCACACCCCGTGGAACGCGCGGTGGCGTACTTCTGCTGGGGAGTCAGGCGACAGTTCTACTTCGACGGTAGCAAGCGCACGTCGCGCCTGATGATGAACGGCCAACTCCTGCAGTCCCGTCTGGACGCCATTTCCATCCCGTTCAATCGGCGCCTTGAGTTCAACCAGCATCTGATCGTCCTGTACAGCGAGGCGGATGCCACACCGGAGACGCCTTCAAAGATGACCCGTTACGGGTTTTGCGGGGAATCCAATTCGCCGGCCGTTTCGGATTCGAGCTGGCCCCCGAAACCGCTGACCTGTGCCGGTCCATCGCCGGCAGCTACGCCGAACTGTCCAAGGAACGGGTCTGGAGTGAATTCTCCAAACTGGCCGCGAAGTCGGTGAAGCCGTCCAAAGCACTGGAGGCCCTGCACGCCACCGGATGGGAGATGCATTTCCCTGCCCTGGCCGCGGTCCGGGGTGTGGAGCAGGACCCCTCTGGCATCCCGAAGGACCGGTGCACCTCCACCTGGCGTTGGCGGCCGACTCGGCGGCTGCGATCAGCGTACGGGACGGGCTCGGGGAGCAGGACCGGACCGTTGTTGTCCTGGCGGCGATGCTGCACGACCTGGGTAAGGCCATGCACACCGAAACCGATGCAGAGGGGCGAATCAGCAGCCACGGGCACGCCGAAGCCGGGGTGGAGCCGGCCCGTCAGTTCCTGACGCAGATCGGGGCGCCGGGACACATCAAAGACAAGGTGCTGCCCATCATCGCCGACCATATGTGCCGTGCAGGATCAAACGGGAAACCAACCCTGACCGCTGTCCGCCGGCTAGTCCGCCGGCTGGCCGGCTGCGAAGCTCAGCGTCCCGCCAGGGAGGGCCGGGAACCATTGGCTTGCTAACTCCCTGCCGACAGATTGACGCTTCATCGGTGGGGCTCCCCTGAACTCGGCCGATTCCTGCAGCCTGGCGATGATGGTTTCGGATGCCTTTTCGTTTGCCGCTTGCTCGGCCTTCTCCCTCTGGGCCCAGTCGAGTTGCATCCTTTGAATTTTTTGGGCCAGAACCGAGTGCCAAGACGTTGAGATGTCCCAGCAGTAGACGAGCCCCTGTGAAACCCAGGTCAACGACAAATAGCGCGCTTCTCCGGCGTGCTTCTTTCCGGCGCGATCCACGAGCTTCTCGACTGCCTCTGTAAGCC